>JBAYFA010000019.1:0-10793 GCA_041667425.1 Bacilli bacterium | reverse complement strand
AGCAGGTAATATTGTTCAAACAGCTGGAATTATTAACAATATCATTGGTATCTTCGGAGTGAATGCGATTAACTGGGTTAATCCAGGGTCTTCCTGGAGTGCTAATATGATGGTTGTTTGTATTTATATTATTTGGAAAGCTCTTCCTTTTAAAATTTTAATCTTATTAGGCGGACTACAAACCGTCAATAAACAATATTATCAAGCAGCCAAAATTGATGGAACGTCGAAAGCTCGTACGTTTTTACGGATTACAGTTCCGTTATTGTCACCGATGATTGCGTATGTTGTTATTACATCATTTATTGGGGGATTCAAAGAATACTCAAGTATTGTTGGTATCTTTGGAGAAAGCATGGGGCCGAATGGTCAAATGAATACCATCGTTGGATATGTCTATGATATGTTACCAAAAAGTAACGTTGGAAACGCCGCTGCGGCTGCGCTCATTCTCTTTGGTATTATATTAATTGTGACAGCACTTAACTTCTATATTAGCAAAAAGAAAGTACATTATTAGGAGGTGTAATATGAAAAAAAATACCTCTATTCCTGATACAGCTGTTGATATTGCAGAGGTCAAAAAACATCAATTAGTGTTGAAAGTTCTTTTGTACATTCTGATTTATTCGTTTTTAACTTTTATGGCGATTATTGTTCTCTTTCCGTTTTATTGGATGATTATTTCATCGCTTAAAACATTAGCAGAATATCGGTTAAATACTCCTACTTTTTGGCCACAACAAATTTTTATACAAAACTTTAGAGTGGCTTATGAAGTCGCCAATTTAGGGCAATTATTCGTTAATACCTTGATTGTTGGAGTCGTTTCAACTATTCTATCTTTGATTGTTACGGTCTTAAGTGCATTTGCTTTTGCCCGATTAGAATTTAAAGGTCGTAATTTATTGTTCGGAGTTTTAATGGCTACGATGATGGTTCCAGGAGAACTATTCACCATTACCAATTATATGACTGTGACTAGTTGGAATTTAACCAATACTTATACGGTGTTGATTATTCCTTTCCTTGTCAGTGTCTTTTATATCTTCTTGCTGCGGCAAAACTTTAAGCAAATACCTAATGAATTATATTTGGCTGCTAAAGTGGATGGTACAAGTGATTTGAAGTACTTATGGAAAGTAATGATACCGCTATGTATCCCTATTCTCATTACCATTACGATTTTAAAGATGATGGGAGCATGGAACTCATATATTTGGCCACGATTGGTAGCCAATGATGATGCTCATAAATTAATTACCAACGGGTTACGAGGAGCTTCGTTTACCGATGAAGCCAATGTAACCAACTTCCCAGCGCAAATGGCGGCAGTTGTTATTGTCTCATTTCCGCTATTCTTAGTCTTCTTATTTTTACGTAAATATATCATGAAGGGCGTTGCTCGAAGCGGTATCAAAGGATAAGAAGAATTAAAGTTATTTTGTTGAAAACTAAAATAGTAGTGCGGTTTTTTATCATATTTGATTTTTGGCACTACCACAATTATAAAAGGAGAAGAAAATGAAAAAATTGTTTATCGTAATTTTTACTATCATTTGTTCATTATCTCTTGTTGTCCTATCAGGATGCAGCAAAGATGATGGTAAAACAACCGTTACCTTTTATCACACAATGGGTGCGAATCTAAGAGAAGTTCTTGACAAATACATTGTGAAGTTTAATGAAGAAAATCCTGATATTAAGATTGTTCATGAACAAGTTGGATCATATGACGATGTTCGTGATCAAATTATTACTGAATTACAAGCAGGACGTCAACCAGCGTTGGCCTATTGTTATCCTGATCATGTTGCTTCTTATTTAAGAAGTAAAAAAGTAGTGGATCTCAATGAATATATCAATGATCCTGAAGTGGGATTAACTGCAGATCAAATTGCTGATTTTATTGAAGGATATTATGCAGAAGGATCACAATTTGGTGATGACACTAAAATGTATTCACTTCCATTCTCAAAATCAACAGAAGTGATGTATTATAATAAAACATTCTTTGAAGAGAATGAATTAGCTCTTCCTACTCATTGGTTTTCAGTGGATGAGGCGGATACTACTTCAATGGAATATGTTATTGGAACCATTAAAACCATTGATCCAAACTCTGTTCCTCTTGGATATGATAGCGAAGCCAATTGGTTTATTACAATGACTGAGCAATTGAATACTCCTTATACAGCGGCGGCAACAGACGTTGAAGATCGTTTCTTATTCAATGATCCATCTAATGTTTCATTCTTGAAAAAGTTTAAAACATGGTATGATAATGGATGGATGACTACGCAATTAGTGTATGGTGGATATACATCCGGATTATTTACTAACTTAAAACAAACTGATGGCAAAATATTGCGATCTTATATTTCTATTGGATCATCTGCTGGGGCAACATATCAATGTCCAGCAAAAGTGGGAGAAACTTATCCGTTTGAAGTTGGAATTGCTCCTATTCCTCAAGCTGATCAAGACAACCTAAAAGTTATTTCTCAAGGTCCTTCTATTACTATGTTTAAACAAAAAGATGAAGCTGTTAATGATGCTACTTGGTTATTTATCAAATACTTATTAACCAACGCGAACTTCCAAGCTGAATTCTCAATGGCATCAGGATATGTTCCTGTATTAAAATCTGCTTTTGAAGTTCCTGCTTACATCGATTTCTTGGCTGATGCTGGGTATACTAAAGAAACGATTGCATCTCTTTCAGCAAAAGTTTGTATGGAGCAAGAAGATAATTACTTTACTTCACCCGCATTCGTTGGTTCAACTGATGCACGTGATGAAGTAGGACAACTTCTCGTCTCTGTTATTAGTGCTGGTAAAAATGCAACCGATGCTGATATCAACGAATTGTTCATAGATGCTGTTAATAAGTGCATTACCTTGAATAGGTAATCATTAAAGTGTCATTGGAATAAGTGTATAGACAATGAGAATGAAACGATTTATTATTTTTCTGTTGCTCATCATCGCATCGCTTGGACTTGCTTCATGTAAAACAACAGACCCCACGAGTTGGGATTATGTACGTGATCAAAGTTTAACAGATTTTGCCATACAAGCAACATTGAATGAAAATAATTTAAATTCTGATTTTGATGTAACTGGCCGCGGCTATGTTACTGTCGAAACGTTCATCGATGGAGATACAGTTCATTTCCGTAATTATAGTAAAACTAGAATTTTAAAAGTCAGATTTATTGCTATTGATACGCCTGAGTCAACCGGTAAAGTTGAACCATGGGGAAAACCTGCTTCTCTGTATACGAAAAGTAAATTAGAAGATGCACAAGCCATCGTGTTAGAAAGCAACGAAGAAGGAAATCCTGTGTTTGATTCCACGGGTGAACGCTATTTGGCTTGGGTTTGGTATCAAGCCAAAGACAGCGATGTTTGGAGAAATCTCAATGTTGAAATTCTTCAAGATGGATTAGCAATGGGAAAAAACTCATCTTCTAATCGATATGGTACTATTGCGCAAGCAGCCTTAACGGATGCCAGAGCGAATGACTTAAATCTTTACTCGGGAGAGAATGATCCGTTGTTCTTTTATGGAGAAACAGTTGAACTTACTATTAAAGCCCTTGTGACTAATAAGGATGCATATAATGGTATCAAAGTTCGATTTGAAGGGGTTGTTACCAAAGTCGACGGGAATGCTGTTTATATCGAACAGTATGACGAAGACGCTAATCAAGCATTTGGAGTATATGTATATGGCGGATATGCCTCATTAGCTCCACGATTCTTAGTGGTTGGATATCAATTAATCATTACGGGGACCGCTGATAACAATGAAAACTTTGGATTCCAAGTATCGGGATTATCGTTTTCTTTGATTGATCCGACGGTCAATGATGTTGTCATTGTTGCAAAGAATGTTGAAACGACTCCTACGCTTATTCTAGCAGATGAGTTACTTACTAATGAATACTTGGACGCAACCTATGTGAAAATGGAAAACTTACAAGTTGTTAGTATTTATACAACTACCAATGATGATAGTAGTAGTCAGGGTGCGATGACCCTAACATGTCAAACGGCTGATCAACAAACAATCATCGTTAGAACTGTCGTTCTTATGTCAAATAATGAACTGGTTACGGAAGAATATTTTCAAAATAAGACAATAACTGTTATTGGAATTGTTAATTATTTTGAAGGAGTTCCTCAAATTCAACTATTTAATTTAAATGATGTGACTATTATTCAATAAAAAAATTTAAAGGAGAAAGAAATGAAAAAACTGTTTACATTATTGACCGTTCTTTTGTTTGTGTTCATGCTTAGTGCGTGCACAAAAGGACAAACGGTAGCTCCTCAAGCGACTGTTGATGAAGCTGCTGCACTTATTTATGAGTACAACAAACCGGGAGAAAACAATCAATTGACTGCTAGCTTCACCCGCGTTGCTGTCATGGATTACGATGGATACGCAATGACTGTTGAATGGATCGTTGAAGGCGTTAGTGAAGACCTTGTAAAAGTAGTCCCTAATGCTGATGGAACAGAAGTGACTATTGAAGTGAATAAATATGCTGCTACAGATCAAGAATTCACCATCAAAGCTACTGTGAAAAGTGGAACAAACACTAAAACTGTTGAATTCACTTATACCATGAAAGCATATGTTATTTCAAGTTGGGCTCATTGGGCTGAAAATCCAACAGATGTTACCATGAACATTAAAGGGGTTATTATTGCAAAAGATGTGTATAGTACTTCTTATAATAATGCTGGTATTTATCTTCAAGATTTAGATGGAATTCATGGATATTATGCTTATGGATTGACTTGTACACAAGCTCAATATAATACTGATTTAGCCGTTGGTAATGTGATTGAGGTGACAGGAACAACTAGTATGTATAATAACTTTAGAGAATTTGGTGTCGGATGTACTTATTCATTAGTTAAAGATGAAGAAGGCGAAATCCTCACTGCTGAGGTTGTTCCTCTTGATATTACTTCTTATGTTGAAGCAGAAACTGATTTGAATATGTATCAAGGAAATTTAGTTGAATTAAAGGGCTTTAAAGTTAAACAACTTGAAGTAGCAACTGTCTTTAATGAAACTACCGGAAAAGGATCATTAAACATCACTTTAGAAAAGAGCGGTGTTCAAATTATTACTAGAATTTCTACGTCTAATACGTATACCTATGCAGCTCTAGTTGAAACGTATGAAGCACTTGCGGTTGGTTATACTGTAGATGTTGTTGGTCCATTAGCTTGGTATAATGCTGGACAAGTATATGCCATTATTGATGGAATTACTGTTGTTTCTACTGAAGTGACAACTGCTGATTATTTAGATAGTGCTTTACAAGCATTAGAAGACAAATATAGTGGATTTGTTGTTGATAAAGATATTACATTAGATGCTACTATGGGAGTTGAAGGACATGAAGCGACCCTCACATGGGTATCAAAAAACACGGATGTGATTACTAATGAGGGAATTGTTACCTTACCTGATGAAGAAACTGAAGTTGAATTTGAAGTAACCTTGGCTATTGGTGATGATGAAATAGTTGCAACGATTGAATTAATCGTTCAAAAAATTCCTGTTTCAACCATTGCTTCTTTAATTCCATTAACTCCTGCTACTAGTTCAGATGAAAAACCAACCGTTGTTATTGAAGGGGTCGTTATTGGCCATCAATACAAAGGATATTGGGTTGCAGATGCAACTGGAGCGGCTTTAGTATGGCTTAATGCAAACGTTGTTGTTGGAACAAATGCTCCAGAAATTGGTACCGTTATTAGCCTTAAAGGTGGATTAACCACTTATGGAGAAGCAAACTCTTTCACAATGCAAATTTCTCCTATTGGAGATTATACGGTTTTAGATACCCCTGCGCCAACGCTTCTAACACCGACAGTTGTCACATTTGATACACTGTTTGGACTTAACTTAACGACTTATGAAGGCGCCAAAACGGCTGCTCTTACTTATTTCGGAAAACAAGTTACTATTACTGGAACTGCTGTCCGGATGGGAAATGATAATTATTGGAAGATTCAAAATCCAACTAATGAAAATCAATGGTTTAGACTCAATAATTTAGCTTCTAATACAGTCATCAAAGCACAAGATGGTAATAGTGTTACTGTCACATTGATGGTTCGAGAACTTTATTATATTGATGATGCTGGTAGTTATAATAACTATAAAGCGGGAACCTTTGGTGGTGTTTATTTGATAGATGCTGATCTTGTTCCCAATTCATAATGATTAAATGATAAAAATAAAAAGTTATATGTTGATAAGTAATTATCACATATAACTTTTTTTATATTATAATCCAGTATGACAGAAGAAATTATTGCGAATGTGAGAGGTCGAATTGATAAAATAAACAGGCATTTTAATATTATTATATAAAAAAAAGGATAATTTAATTAAAAATACCCACTCTATATAGAAATTTTAAAAAAAATATGATAAAATATGGTTGTAAAATAATACTCTTGATTTAAAGGGTCAACGATGGGAGGAAATATGAATAATAAAAAAGTCGTTTTGATTATCGTGTTGGGGTTGATTATGAGTTTGATGGGGTGTCAAAAAAATAATGAAGCGCAAGCGATAGCCAATCAAATTATTATTGCCAATCAAAATGAGATTAGTGAATCATTTGCATTACCCAAAATAATGAATGGGAATCCAGACGGGTATGTTACCTGGGAATCTTCATTACCAGAGCTTATTACTATCAGTGAGTATCCACTTTGGAATACTGCTTTTAGTAAAGATGAATATTATCAAGCGGTTGTGATTTTACCTACAATCGATACAACCGTTAGTTTGACAGCAACCGTCATTTATGGGAACCAACTTGCGAGTAAAGTCTTTAAAGTGACAGTGTTAGCCAATCAATATGAAGTGCTTTCGATCGCGCTTGCAAAAGAGGCGACGCCTAATCAATCAGTGGAAGTCAGTGGAACGGTGGTTGTCTCTTTAGATCATTGTTATGTGATACAAGATGATACTGGGACTCTTTATAGTGATGATCAAGGTCATACTTATGTGGTGGGTGATATTGTTCGACTACGGGGTAAAAAAATTAATTATAATCAAATGCCTCAAATCAATGTTGAAATGTCTGAAAAAATAGGACAAGAGCTATTCGGGTTTGATCCATTTGTTGGATTAGATACCTTATCTATTGAACAATTAATGGATAGTGACCCCACGCAGTTAGATTGGTATGGGAGTCTTGTTTATCTGAGTGGAGTTGTGGCATCATCAGATGATCCAATGTATCCATATCGGTTGGTTCATCCGGTAGATCCTACCCAATTTATTCGTATTAGCCGGGATAGTGATGAAACAGGTAAAATTGAATTACAAGCATCGGTCGGTGAATCTATTAACGGAGTTGTTTTAGTGTACGGATACGACGCAGGAGCTTATTATGTGTTATACATTCCAGAAACAGTCATCCAAGAGGATTATGCGTATACAACCGAGGACTATTTAGCGATAGCAGCCCAATCGTTACAACAACAATATAGTGGACTGGTTGTGCAAGGTGATCAAATCCTTGATGAAGAGATGGGACTGGCGGGCCATGAGGCAACTCTCACGTGGGTTTCGCAAGAGCCATCTGTGATATCACATGATGGAAAAGTAACATATCCCGATGAAACAACAATCGTTTTCTTTGAGGTCACGTTGACGATTGAGGATGAGGCGGCTTTAGTAACGGTTGAGGTGATTATACCTGAGTGTCCTTTATCAACTATTGCTTCTTTAATCCCCCTAACTCCCGCTCAATCAACGGATTTATTGCCTCTTGTCGGGATTGAAGGCGTAGTTATAGGGCATGAATACAAAGGATATTGGGTTGCTGATGAAACAGGGGCCCTTCTAATAGGGCTTAATGAAGTGATCACGGTGGGAATCAATGCTCCTGCTATTGGTACAGTCGTTCATTTAAAAGGAAGGCTGACTCCCTGTAAAGAGGCGACTTCTTTTACTATACAACTACTCCCCATTGGAACCTACACCGTTTTAAATAAACCAGCTCCTGTTGTATTAAGACCGATTGATGAAACGTTTGATACCCTGTTTGCTCTTAACGTAACCAGTTATCAAGATGCAAAAATGGCGGGTCTTCAATACTACGGCAAACAAATGACTTTGTGTGGAACAATTGTTCAGATAAACAGTGATCATGTTTGGAAAATACAAGATCCTGCTAATCCCAATCAGTGGGTTCAACTGAATAATTTAGGATCTAATGTCTTTTTAAAAGCCAACGAAAATCAAATGGTATCAATCACGATGATGATTCGCAACATTTATTATGTAGATGATCAAAGTGTTTATGACTATTATCGTATGGGAACGGTTGGTGGAGTCTATTTATGTGATAGTGATATTTCTCTTTTAGAATAATATCAAACAATCATACCGATTTACTGAAAAAATTATTTATCAATTATACCTATTGTATGATATAATAAAACTATAAACCATAAGGAGGAGTGAAATTGAAAAGAACATTCTTATTATCTTTTGTATTTTTAGTATTTGGATTAGTCTTAGTGGGGTGTAGTCCCAAAGTGGAAGATCCAACTGGGCCGACTTTGCTTGAATTGAAAGCGGATTTGGCTTTAGATAAGACGGCTAATATTGATGAAAATATTGAATTACCTAAATATGTGATGTCTGTTGCGAGTAGTGGAGTCTATAATCACACGATTACGTGGGCAAGTAGTGACTCTTCTGTTATTGCTATTGGTGGATTGAATAAATCTGCCACTCACTATGTGACTACCGTAACGCAAGCAGCGCAAGTTAAAACCGTTACTTTAACGGCCACTATTGTGTTAAACAATGCCCCTGGAGAAGCAACCAAACCGTTTACGGTGACAATTGCAGCCTTACCACTGATTGATGATGATACTACTACCACCCTGGATGCAAAAAGTGCAACCGATGGAACAGCAGTTGAAATCAGTGGAACCATCTCTTACGTGAATGAAAAGGGATTATTTGTTCATGATCAAGCAGGGGGACTGTATATTTATTTAGGTAAAACTCATACCTATCAAATAGGTAGTGATGTGGTGGTCTCTGGAACGAAATCGACGTATAGTTATTCCGATAATTATATGCCACAAATTACAAACAATCCCGAGCCTACGATTACCGTTGGAACCAATTCTGGATATAACGAAATGCCCGAAAATCTCACCTATGCACAAATTGGTGAAAAAACGATCACTGATCTTGCTTTTTTTGGAACGATTTTAACTCTTCGGGGGGTGGTTGAAACATCAACGGATTATAATACGCCATATATTCTTCGGGATTATGGAGCATCTGGATTCGTTGGAATCAATAAATATGTGGTGACAGCGGCAACAGCACAACTGGCTGATCATGTCGGGGATTATGTAGAAATAGACCTCATTGTATATGATTTCTATCAACCAACTACTGGGGATCAATATTGGCGGTTCTTAGCCATTGAAAATACATTAGAGGTTAAAACGCCTCCTGTGTTAAGTGATGCGGATAAAGTTGCTCAAACCAAACAAGAATTGAGTGCGGATTGGGCCAATAAAGTCGTCAATGCGGATATTACGCTTCCGGATACGAATGCTTATGGAGTTACCATTACGTGGGCAAGCAATCATGTGGCGATTTCAAATAGTGGGATCTATACGGCTCCACAAGATGAAGATGTTACTGTGACCTTCATCGCGACGATTGTGACTACCAGTGTAACAGATACTCTTACTCTTACTATGACGGCTAAAAAAGCGGTGTCTGAAAATGAACTTCATATTATTATTAATGAAGTTTATGGCGGCGGAGGAAATAGTGGATCAACTTATAAAAATGATTTCGTCGAACTATATAATCCTACAGATAGTGCCGTTGACCTGTCAGGATGGAGTCTTCAATATGCCTCAGGAACGGGAACCTTTAATGCAAAGGTTGCGTTAACTGGTAGTATTGCTGCTCATTCATATTACTTAATTCAATGTGCACAAGGCTCAGGAGGGACCGCTTCTCTTCCCACTCCCGATGTAACGTGTGATATTGCAATGAGTTCGTCAAAAGCAAAAGTGGCCCTAGCCAATACAGCGACTACGGTTGTGAATCCCACGGATTCACAGGTCGTTGATTTTGTTGGAATTGGTGAAGCTAATTTATATGAAGGAACGACGGGAACGACGGCTGCTTATGATAATACATCGTCCGTGACTCGTATTAATTTTATGGATTCCAATGATAATAGAGTTGACTTTGAAAAAACAACGCCAACTCCTCAAAATTCGGCTAATTAATTATTGAATTAAAACTCCTTTCGATATCGAATTGAAAGGAGTTTTAAATTTATTGGGATTAAATTATAGATAGTAATCATTTTTTTGTGATATAATAAGATATTAAAATAGGAGGATATCAGGATGCTTTATCGACATTGGAACACTCTTTCTTTGCGTACCTCTGCTCTTGGATTTGGATGTATGCGGTTTAAAACTATCAATGGAAAAGTTGACGAAGATTTAGCCATCTCGCTTCTTCATCAAGCCTATGATCGGGGAATCAATTATTTTGATACTGCGTATGTTTATTTAGATGGGCAAAGTGAGGGTGTTTTAGGACGGGCTATGAAAGACTTCAATCGAAGTAGTTTTCATATCGCCACTAAATATTCATTATGGAATTTAACTGATCCGACAGAAATTAATCAAGTGATTGATCGCCAATTGGCCAATTTACAAACAAATTATATTGATTTTTATCT
>JBAYFA010000018.1:0-11043 GCA_041667425.1 Bacilli bacterium | reverse complement strand
TCTGGTTATTTCTTGTCCTTGTGCTTTAGTTATTTCTGTTCCATTAGGATTTTTTGGAGGAATAGGGGGAGCAAGTAAAAAAGGAATTCTTATTAAGGGAAGTAACTATTTAGAAATATTGGGAAATTTAGAAAGTATTGTGTTTGATAAGACAGGAACCTTAACTAAAGGTACTTTTAAAGTGGTTGAATTGTTACCTGAGGATGAAACGGCCGATAATCTATTAGAAATGGCTGCTTATTGTGAGATGGGGTCTAATCATCCGATTGCCAAATCTATTATTAAAGAGTATGGAGCTGAGCGGTTGGATGGGCAACGTGTTAAAGTGATTCCTGCGGTGACAAAATCAGGTAGTCAAGTCATTTTGGATGGACATGATATTGCTATTGGAAATGTTGTATTTATGGAAAAGATGAAAGTTAAAATTCCAGATATTGTATCAAGCGGAGTGGTCTTATATATTACACGAGATTTAAGATATGCTGGGGCTATTATTTTAAAAGACCAAATTCGTTATGAAGCGGCACACGTCATTCAAACACTCCAAAAAATGGGGATATCAGTAGCCATGTTTACAGGAGATAAAGAAATGGAAGCCAGTGAAGTAGCACAGGCAGTTGGGATTACCCAGGTATATGCGGGGATGTTGCCCGTTGATAAAGTGAAGAAACTTCGTCAATTAAAGAAGAAACTTCATCATGGGTATCAAGCATTTGTTGGTGATGGAATCAATGATGCTCCCGTTCTTGGAATTGCAGATGTTGGAATTGCCATGGGTGGACTAGGTAGTGATGCTGCAATAAAAATTGCAGATGTTGTGTTAATGGATGATGATTTATCTCGTATCCCGATTGCTATTCAAATTGCAAAAAAGACAAAGCGAATCATTACCCAAAATATTGTGCTAGCCTTGTTGATTAAAGTACTCGTATTGACAGCAGCTATTTTTTCTGACTTTATTGTTTTATTTCATAATGTGGCAAACTATCTCATACTTGAAGCTATTTTTGCAGATGTCGGGGTCTCGCTGATTGCTATTTTAAACTCATTGCGTGCATCGCGTGTTAAATTAGATGATGGAGCACTTATCAAATGATAGGTGCTTTTTTCTCACTTCTAAAAAAGATAGAAATAGATGGTGGATTGTGGTATAATATTGCTAGGTGAAAAATATGTTTATTGTTGGAAAAATTGTCGGAGTTCATGGATTAAAGGGCGAATTGAAAGTAAAAGCTGATACTGATTTTAATCGGTTTGATGTAGGGAAAACTCTATATATTTGTGATCACGATCAATATCAACCAATGAAAGTGACCTCGCATAGACCTCATAAAGGATTAGAACTTATTACTTTTAATGGCTGTTATGATATTAATCTAGTATTAGAACTGGTAGGAAAAGATATCTATACATTACATGAAGATGATGAATTAGCAGATGGGCAATTTTACTATGAATATTTGATTGATAAACGAGTTGAGAGTGATGAAGGAGTTTTCCTTGGTCTTGTTAGTAATCTTCGAGAAGTTCCACAAGGGGTGCTTTTAGAAATTAATCATAACGGACAAATGGTACTTATTCCATTTGTTGATGAGTTTATAAAAGAGGTGACTGATGAAGTCATCATTGTTCATTTAATCGAGGGATTGTTATGAGAATTGATATCTTAACCTTATTTCCTGATATGTTAAATGGCTTTTTTGAGCACTCTATTATAAAAAGAGCCATTGATAAAGGTCTTGTTGATATTTATATTCATGATTTTCGGGAATATGCAAAAAACAAGCATCATAAAGTTGATGATACTCCATATGGAGGAGGAGCTGGAATGCTACTCATGGTCCAACCAATTGTTGATTGTTTACGAAGTATTCCCAGTTATGAAAAAGCAACTAAAATTATAACATCTGCCGGAGGTACAGTCTTTCATCAAACAAAAGCAACGCAGTTGTCAATTTGTGACCACCTTATTTTTATTTGTGGTCATTATGAAGGATTTGATGAGCGCATTCTCGAGTATATTGATGAAGAAATATCTATTGGCGATTTTATTATGACTGGTGGAGAAATGGCAAGTTTGGCGATGATTGATGCCATCATTCGTTTACTTCCTGAGGCCATTCGTAAGGAATCAATTGAAGAAGAAAGTTTTACAATGGTTGGATTAGAATATCCTCAATATACCAAACCAGCTATTTTTGAAGGAAAAGCGGTTCCCCCAGTATTAATTTCTGGACACCATGAAGATATTAGACGATATCGATTGGTAGAATCGTTAAAAAAAACGTATACGCGCCGTCCAGAAATGCTTGAGGGCAAATCGCTCACCGAAGAAGAAAAACAACTTCTTCAAAAAATCAAACAAGGAACCTTCTTATGAAACGGGTTCTTATTGGGATTTTGTTGTTGATTGGGTTAGGTGGTTGTCAGAGCAAACTTCACTCCATTTCTACCTATCAAATGTGGGATGAACTCATCGATGCAAAGTTGGCAGGTGATTATAGTCAATCGCTTATGTATGATTTACGTGAAGGAACCAACTGTGATGAAGGACATGTTTCTGGATTTCTATGTATTTTTTATGGAAATAATTTGACGATCTTTCAAATTCAATTTAATATTGAGGCGATATATAGTAAAAATGCTTTAATATTACTGATGTGCGAAGATGGGGCCATTTCTCAAGAACTGGGCGACGCGTTGGTAGCGAAGGGGTATCGTCATGTGTATTACTATGCTGGTGGATATGATGCTTATTCGCATACAAAGCCTAATTTTATTCCTGAAATAGGATGTAATTGTTAAGAGGAAAATTTATCAAATCAATCCTAAATACCAATATAAAATAATTGCTATTTAGAAAATCCTATGGTATAATATATGAGGTTATAAAACCACACGATGTTCCGCTACTATTGTCAGGATAGATAAGAGCATTGCAAGATAAAGGAGCGTAAACGAAATGAGTCAACAATTAATTGCTGCCATTACCAATGAATATCTTCGTCAAGATGTTCCCGAATTCCGTCCTGGAGATACTGTTAAAGTATTTGTAAAGATTATTGAAGGGGAAAACACCCGTCTTCAAATATTCGAAGGATTGGTAATCAAAAGAAGAGGATCAGGGATTAGTGAAACTATGACTGTCCGTAAGATGTCTTATGGAGTAGGCGTGGAAAAAACATTCCCGATTCACACACCAGGTGTTGCGAAAATTGAAGTTGTTCGTAAAGGAAAAGTTCGTCGTGCGAAATTGAATTATATTCGTACATTGTCCGCTAAAGCTGCTCGTATTAAAGAACGGCGATAAGCACAAATAAAGAAATAGCTTGTCTATTTCTTTTTTTCTATTCATTTTGCGATATTTTCATAATATTTGTTGAAAGTTTTTTCATTCTGTGCTAAAATAGATTCATCAGTAGAGGTGAAGAATATGAATCAAGCTAAAATCTATGATATCGCAGGGGCAGCTGGTGTTAGTTTAGCTACTGTTTCTCGGGTATTGAATCATCCTGAAAAAGTGAAAAAGTCTACTCGTGAAAAAGTTCTACGAATTATTAAAGAAAAAGGATATAAACCAAATGCCAACGCAAGAGGACTTGCGAGTCGTAAATCGACGACGGTTGCCATTGTGGTTCCTACTATTTTACGGGCTTCTATTTCTGAAATGATTCAGGGTATTGCGGATAGTGCTAAAAAATATGGGTATGCCATTCGATTGTTTGTGAATGGTGAAAATGATAATCCTCTTGATGCATGGGCTGATGTTATTGCTTCATCTGTTGACGGTATCCTCTTTATGAGTGATGAGATGTCAGAAGATACTTATCATATTGTTGAATATACGCCTGTTCCGGTTATTTTTGTTAATTCGTTATCGAAAAGTTCAAAGTTTGGTAGCGTATGTATTGATAATGAAGCATGTGCTTATTTAATTACTAAAGAAATGATTCAGCGCGGAAATAAAAAGATAACATTTTTGCAAACCGAACATAAATATACTGTTAATGAATTAAAAGAAAAAGGCTATTCACGGGCGATGAAAGAAGCAGGATTGGATCAACGGGTAATTAAATCCAGTGGTGATTTATCAATTAATGAAAAACAATTTACGGATTATTTAGAGCAATCTGTTCCACAAGTTGTCATGTCAGTTCGTGATTCGATGGCTATATCATTTATGAACATTGCCTCTAAATTGGGTGTTCGAGTTCCTGAACAATTGCAAGTTATTGGATTTCAAAATACTCGTTATGCGGAATTATCTAATCCGCGTCTTACGTGTGTTGAAACTCCAATTTATGAAATTGGAAATGTGGCTATGCAAAAGTTAACAGAATTAATGCAAAATCCAGATCAAGCGAAACATGATAATACATTTGTAGATTATCGTATTATTTGGAGAGAATCAACTAAATAAGTGATGTTGATAAAAAAATAGTAAAATCTCATTTTTCAAATAAAGAGAGAATAGTGGTTGGTGAAAACTATTAAAGAATGAGATTTGAATTACACTTTTGGAGTCACAAAAAATTGAAAGTGCATCATAATTTATGGTGAACTAAGGTGGTACCGCTAGAAAAGTTCTAGTCCTTAGGCAACTAAGGACTTTTTATATAGAAGAGAGGAAGAAAAAAATGAATATTTTAGATGAATTACGGTGGCGTGGGTTAATATATGATATTATTAACGAAGAAGAATTACATGAACGGTTAAAAAACCCTATTACTTTATATTGTGGATTTGATCCAACTGCTGATAGCATGCATATAGGATCATTACTCCCTATTATAACGTTGATGCGGTTTCATCGTGCTGGTCATCGGGTGATTGCTTTAACAGGATCAGCTACAGGTTTAATTGGTGATCCAAGTGGGAAAAAAACACAAAGACAAATGAATCCTGTGGAAATTGTGGCTGAATGGTCAAGTCGTTTTGATAAGCAGTTTGCTCGTTTTCTTCCGTTTGATGGGAAAACAGCTTTTT
Organism: Bacilli bacterium; assembly: GCA_041667425.1. Classification (GTDB taxonomy): domain Bacteria; phylum Bacillota_I; class Bacilli_A; order ML615J-28; family CAG-698; genus JAQVOS01. The sequence continues at coordinate 6,057 of JBAYFA010000018.1, read as the reverse complement.
CAGTGAACAATTATTCTTGGTTAGGAAACATGGGAGCCATTGAAATGTGGCGTGATTATGGGAAACATTTCAATTTAAATTATATGCTTGCGAAAGAGAGTGTTAAATCTCGTTTGGAAAGTGGTCTTAGCTATTTAGAATTTTCTTATATGATTATGCAATCGATTGACTTTTTAAAGATGTATCAAGATAAAAATCTTCATTGTGAAATGCAAATAGGAGGTCAAGATCAATGGGGAAATATTACGGCAGGAATGGAACTTATTCGGAAAGTGGAAGGATCTGAGACGACTGTGTTTGGATTAACCTTGCCGCTAATCACCAAAAGTGATGGAACCAAATTTGGGAAAACCGAAAGTGGAGCTATCTGGCTAGATGAAGAAAAGACATCTCCTTATGAGATGTATCAATTCTTTATTAATACCGCTGATAGTGATGTTATTCAATTTTTGAAATATTATACGTTCTTAAATCAAGAAGATATTACTTATTTAGAAGAACAAGTGAGAATTGCTCCTCATTTACGGGAAGCTCAAAAAGTATTAGCAAGTGAAGTGGTTCGTTTAGTTCATAAAGAAGAAGGACTTGAAAAAGCTGTTACATTAACAGAAGCTCTCTTTAAAGGGGATATACAAAAATTGAATATTGATGATATTCGGATGTGTTTTAAAGATGTTGCTTCTATGGAAACATCAGAAGACCTTGGATTAGTCAATGCATTGATATTGGTGAAGGCAGCCTCTTCTAAGCGAGAAGCTCGTCAATTCATTCAAAATGGAGCTGTGAGTGTTAATGGAAACGTCGAGAAAGATTTGGATTTTATTGTTTCTTCAGCCAATGCAATTGGGGGAGAAATAAGTGTTATTCGTCGTGGAAAGAAAAATTATTATTTATTAAAACATCAAGTATAATAAAATCCCCAGTCATTTAGTATGACTGGGGATTTTTGTTATTTTTTGAAAGGATCAAAATTTTGATTGGGATCTAAATGAATGAGAAGATCTGAAATCAAAGCAATAATATCTAATACATCTTGATAATTGCATACTTCAACAGAAGAATGCATATAGCGAAGAGGAATACTAATGAGTAAAACGGGAATTCCATCTTGTAAGAAATGAACTTTATCAGAGTCAGTATAAGTTCTTTCACTAGATACTTCATATTGAAGTTGAATACCTTGGCGTTTGCTGCTTTCTTCAACAAGTTCAAGTAAAACAGGACTAATAATAGATCCAATAGTGATAGCGGGTCCTCCTCCTAAACGAATCAATCCTTTTGAAGGCGCTTTTCCATCATGGTCAGTTGTATGGGTGACATCAACGATGATGCCAATGGTTGGTTTAATGATGTTGGTTGCAAAAGTTGCTCCTCGAGTAGTGGTTTCCTCACCAACGGTAGTTGCTGCATACAGACCCACTTTAGCGTCTTTGGCTTGTTTAATGGCTTCTAAAATGATGAATGCTCCTAGGCGATCATCGAGGGCCCTGGCAGAAAGAGTATTATTTTGTAGTTCTTGATGAGTAAAAGAATGAACGACGTAATCTCCTACTTGAACAAGTTTTGATGATACATCTTTGGTGTAGGTACCAATATCAAGAAGAAGATCGGAGATTTTAAAATGTTCTTTTACTACATCAGTATTGGCAAAAACGCCATGAATAATACCTTTTTTTGTTAATACTTGTACATGTTGTCCAACATACATATAACCAACACTGTTTCCTGTGTTGGTCACATGAATTAACCCATTGTCTTGGATATCGGTAATCATTAAACCAATTTCATCAATGTGTCCGCATAATAATACTTTAAATGCGTCTTCAGGATGAATAACAGAAATAAGATTATAGCTATGATGAGTAATAAAAGTATCAACATAGGGTTTCATTTCTTCCATGACTACTTTTTGAATGGCAAGTTCTGCTCCTGATGGAGAGGGTGTTTCAATTAAACGAAATAGAAAGTCTTTATTCATCGTCCTAACCCCATTTTCTCATAGATTTTTTTCAAATTATGCCGTGCAAACATAGATGCTCGGGCTTTTCCTTCGTCTAAGATTTGATCGAGTTCAGGTGAATGAACCCAATAATCATAACTTTTTTGAACTTTTTCAATTTCTAATACAACAATTTCTGCTAAGTCGGTTTTGAATGCTCCATATCCCATATTGTGATATTTTTCTTCAATTTGCGAATAGGTTAATTCAGTTATGCTGGAATAGATGGACATTAAATTAGAAATTCCTGGTTTGTTTTCAACATCATACCGTACACACCCATCATTATCGGTCACAGCGGCTTTGATCTTTTTACGAATTTGTTGAAGAGGTTCTGTTAAATAAATGCATCCTTTGGGATTATCAGTTGATTTATCCATTTTGCGAAGTGGATTTTGTAAATCCATAATTCGAGAAGCATTTTTCTGAACTAATACTTCAGGAACGATAAAGGTGTCACCATATCGAGAATTAAAGCGATTTGCAAGATCACGAGTTAATTCTAAATGTTGAACTTGGTCATCTCCTACAGGAACGTAGGTGGCATTGTAAAGTAAAATATCAGCTGCCATTAAGGCCGGATAAGTAAATAAAGCACTCGTAATTCCTTCAACTTGTTTTTTTGCTTTATCTTTATATTGAGTCATGCGTTCGAGTTCTCCCATATAAGCAATGGATTGCATAATATATCCTAATTCGACGTGTTCATGAACTTCTGATTGAATAAATAAGGTTAGGTTATCAAGATTAAGTCCACAAGCCATATATAATGCTGCAACGGTGTGGATATGTTCTTTGAGTTCTTCTGGATTTTGATAGATTGTAATAGCGTGCATATCAGCTACAAAAATTAAAAATTCATAATCTGCCATGTCATTTTGCAATCTAACAAAATTTTTCAACGCACCCAAATAATTTCCAAGTGTTGGAATTCCGGTTGGTTTGACGCCTGATAAGACAAATTTCATAGTAATACCCCCTTTTAAATATACATATAACACTATATATTATAATGATTTGTTTCATTTTTGCAAGGAAAACTATTGAATATGTAATTAAATATTGCGGAAGATATTTTTTTCGGGTATAATGGACCGTTAAAAAATATTAAAAATAAGTGTTTATTTTTCAATAAATATGTGTTAAGATAAAGATGGAGAACTATCAATATTGTAAAGGAGGAAAAAAACATGATTAAAATATACACATCACCTAGTTGTTTGTCATGCCGGAAAGTTAAACGCTACTTCACAAAGTACAACATTCCCTTTGTTGAAAAGAACATCCTTCACACCAAGTTGACCAGAGAAGATATTTTTAGAATGCTCGTAAACAGTGAAAATGGATTTGAAGACATCATTTCCCTTCGTTCAAAAGTATTCAAAGAACAAACTATCGATTTGGAAAGTATGAAAATTAATGAACTTGTCGAATTCATTATAGCTAATCCTACAATTTTAAAGCGGCCTATTATTGTCACAGACAATGAGATTCAGGTCGGATATAACGATGATGATATCACGCTTTTTTTACCACCTGAGCTAAGAGATCGTGAATGTCAATTTTGTTTAGGTCCTAATGCAGATTGTGATTATGTGAAAGCATTAAAAGCAGAATAGCAATGAGAATTCTCATTGCTATTTTTTTATGTTAGTGTATTTTTTTGTAGATATTAAATGCACGTTTAATTTTTTTATCAGCTTTTTTATAAACAATATTATAATCTTTAATGAGATTAATGAATTCATTAATTCCTTGTTCATAAGATTTTGCATCATATTCAATTTCGTGGTCGATAACGACAATTATTTTTCCATCTTCGATGATGGTTGGATAACAATAGCGACTTTCGTCAATGAAAAGAGCCCCGCTTCCATAGGATAGAAAATTGCGCTTAGTGGAAAGAGAAAGAAAATTCATCATTTTCTGTTCTTTTATAATGTTACTTAATTCAGAAACAATTTCTGGAAAAGGAATAATGCCGGTTTTAATAATCTCATCGAGCTCTTTGTGAGTTATAGGATGAGTAAATTCAGCCATTTGATACCCTTTTTTAAGTTTCAAAAACATTTCCAATTGTCCATCACGTTCTTTTACTTTTAGCAAGATATCTTGAGCTTTCAGTGAAAACCGTGAAGTATCAAAATAGTGATTTGTTTGGATATCGCTTTTACTATCAGTGAATTGTTTCATTAAAAACTGATATTCCTCAATTGTTAGTATACTTCTAAACTCTCTACTTTTTTGCATAATATTTTCTAAACTCCTTAAAAACCTATATTCATTATACATATTTATATTAATTATGCAAGATATATATTTATAATTCGTGAAAACTATACTTTTATAATAATATTATCAAAAATGATGAAAAAATATATCATTCTATGGTAAAATAGATAAGGGTGATATGAATGGATCAACAATTTAATTGGAATCTTTTTTTGCAGCCATATGAATTGGCTATTAATGGATTTATTATTAAATTAGAATCGATGAAGAAACAATATGTTTTAAAGGGAAAGAAAAACCCTATTGAGTTAATTACAGGTCGTGTTAAAACTCCGAGTAGCATTCTTGAAAAAGCAAAACGATTAAATGTGGGTTTTCATGAAATAGAAGAAAAAATCCAAGACATTGGTGGAATTCGGATCACATGTAAATATGAAAGTGATGTATATCATGTATATGATTTATTAAGCACAAGACGTGATATTGAAGTTATTCTCATCAAAGATTATATCAAAAATCCAAAATCCTCTGGATATCGTAGTTTACATTTGATTGTTAAATACGTTGTTGAAACGCTAGAGGGAGCAAAATCTATTTATTTAGAATTTCAAATTAGAACTTTGGCAATGCATTTGTGGGCAACCATTGAACATTCGCTTAAATATAAATATTATCGAAATATCCCTGAAAACGTTAAAGCTCGTCTTCTTGAAACCGCTAAAATTACGGCTATGCTTGATGTTGAAATGACGAAACTTCAACAGGAAGTTGAAACGCAAGAAAATGACCATGAAGATTATGAATTAGAATGGGATATTAATACGATTCGAAGAGGAAATGTATGAAATATACCTTTTTTGGAGATGAAGAACATCAAAAAACGATTCTTCCCTTATTAAAAAATCATGAATATAATGAAGACAATCCTGATTTTGTGTTTTCTTTAGGGGGAGATGGAACGATTTTACGAGCAGTACAAGCTTATGCTAATACGAATGCAACCTTTATTGGAATCAATATGGGCAAATTAGGGTTTTATACCGATTTTGAATTGAGTGAGTTTTCTGATATTTTAAATCAAATCGAAAATAATTCATATCAAGAGGTTGCTTTTAGTTTACTTGAATATCACCTTATGGGTGCTCATGCAACCATTCGAGGTATTGGACTGAATGAACTGGCTATTATTAGTCCCGTTCATACTCATATTATCGAAGTAGATATTGACGGTAATCATTTTGAATCATTTCGAGGAACCGGATTTTTAATTAGTACCCCTACGGGATCAACTGCTTATAATAAATCTTGTGGTGGATCGATTATTGATCCTAAAATCGAAGCCCTTCAATTAACAGAAGTGGCATCTATTAATAATCGAATTTATAAAACTTTAGCTTCACCAATTGTTTTTTCACCAGAAACTTTAGTTCAATTGCGGTCTGATTTTACAAATACTTTTTTGTCAGTGGATGGAATCGAACTCAAAGCGCATGACATTGAACAAATCGATGTTAAACTAGCATCAAAAAAAGTGAAATTCATCACTCGTCCCCATTATGATTTTTGGAAACGTGTGAAGAAAAGCTTTTTAAATTAAGAATAAAGAAAGGAACGAATATAATGGCAATTACAGAGAAGGTATTTGTCGCTTTTGATGGACCCAATGATCAAGATGCATTCTTTACTTTTAAAGCAATGGTTCAAAGCGATGGAACCCTATTTAATTTAATATCAGCCCGTGAATTATACGGACGACTAGATAAAGACAGTGATGATAGCATTAAGGAAAAAATATATCGGATTATGGATGAATGCATGATGTGCGT
>JBAYFA010000017.1:0-11096 GCA_041667425.1 Bacilli bacterium | reverse complement strand
TACCATTGGTTCGAAAGAATATCAGTATTACTGGATATGCTGAAGGCTGGACAACTTACATTGAAAATTATATTCTAACTTTTAATAGTTATAGTAATAATGCAACTGCACTTCAAGCGTTTGAGTTTAATGATTCAATTTCCTATGTTATTTTGGGCCTTGCTGATATTGGCATTAACTACGAAGGTTGGACCATTGAAGAACTAGGTGATTATTTAGATGATTACTTCATGTTGACTTCTGAAGAACTTACAGATATTTATTATGATATGACTGAAATTCCTACGAATTACTTACAATATTATTTTAGTTATTATCAAATGAAAGATTTAAAAGCGGAATTTAAAAATAAAATGGGAAATGAATATTCTGATTATCAATTCCATCTTGTTTTCTTAGAGACTGGCCCGACATCTTTTAATATTTTAAAAGAACAATATCAACAATATGCTGCTGATTATGGGGCTGAATAAAATAGAATGTGACCCTATTGTGATACAATAGGGTCTTTTTTTTGGCTCAATGTGGTTGGATTGGACGCCTCTTTCATCAAAGAATCATTGGAATGTTAACGTTATTATCTTGCGTCAAATCCGCTATCATGATATAATTGTGAAGTGTGAGGTGTTGAACATGATTGAACGTTATTCCAGCCCTGAAATGATTGCTATATGGAGTGAAAAAAATAAATTTCAATCCTTTTTAGAAGTGGAATTGGCTGTATTGGAATCTTACGCTTGTCTAGGGATGATTCCTGTAAGCGATATGGAAGCCATTAAGAAGCACGCTTCTTTTGATGTTAATGCTATTCATAGCATGGAAAAAACGACAAAACATGATGTGATTGCTTTTACGAGAACAATCTCACAGTCTCTTGGAGAAGAAAAAAAGTGGTTTCATTATGGATTAACCTCAACTGATGTGGTTGATACGGCGAATGGTCTTCGGATTAAAGCTGCTAATGATTTACTTGTTTCGAGGATAGACGCGCTTTTAGATGTATTGAATAACAAAGCCATTCTATATTCTAAAACCCCTTGTATTGGACGAACTCATGGAATTCATGCGGAAGTGATGAGTTTCGGGTTGAAATATGCTTTATGGTTTGATGAACTCAACCGCATTCGGAATCGGTTCATTTCTTTTCGTCCTGAAATAGAAGTTGCAAAATTAAGTGGAGCTGTGGGAAATTATGCAAATATTCCCATTGAAGTGGAAAACCAAGTTGCTAAACAGTTAGGACTTTATCAAACTGCTATTTCTACGCAAGTGGTATCACGTGATCGTTATGTTACGTATTTTATGTTGTTATCGCAAATTGCTCAAGTGATCGAAAAGATTGCCATGGAAGTGCGGCACTTATCTCGAAGTGAGATATATGAAGTTAGTGAAGATTTTTCAAATGGACAAAAAGGGTCTTCAGCAATGCCTCACAAACAAAATCCTATTGCATCAGAAAATATGTGTGGTATTAGTCGGTTAGTACGGAGTTTTGTTCAAGTGGCCATGGATAATAATCTTTTATGGCATGAACGTGATATTTCGCATTCATCGAATGAACGTATTATTTTAGAAGATGGACCTTCCTTGGTTTATTATATGTTAGTTCGTTATACAGCCGTTTTAAAAAGCCTTGTCGTTCGACCTCATATAATGATTAAAAATATTCATATGAATGGGAATGTGATTTTTTCGGGACGCGTATTATCAGCGTTAATCGACGCGGGAATGGCTCGTGAAATGGCATATGACTTGATTCAACCACTGGCTTTTCAGGCAATGGAGGATGGAAAAGATTTTTATGATTTGTTATTAACCAGTGCTGTTACCAAATTTTTAACAGGAGATCAAATAAAATCTTGTTTTGATATTGAATATTATTTAAAAAATACACAGAAAATATATGAAAGAGTAGGTATTGCATATGACACAAACATTAGTTGTAATCGGTAGTCAATGGGGTGATGAAGGTAAAGGCAAAATCACTAATTATCTTAGTGAAAAAGCTGATGTAGTCGTTCGTTATCAAGGAGGAGACAATGCAGGGCACACGATTGTCTTTGGTGGGTACACTTATAAACTTCATCTTATTCCTTCAGGAATATTTAATCCCAATACAATTAATATTTGTGGAAATGGGATGGTCATTAATCCTCGTAGTTTAGTTCGTGAAATATTAAATCTCAAGAGTCTTGGTTATTCTTGTAAAAATTTATATATTAGTGATCGTGCTCATGTGTTATTTGATCACCATCAAGTACTAGATGAGTTACAAGAAGAATCGCTTGCTCAGCGTAAAATTGGAACAACGAAAAAAGGAATTGGTCCTGCTTATACTGATAAAGTATCTCGTCAAGGAATTAGAATGGCAGATTTTATGAGTGAGGATTTTCCATTGGTGTATCGCCGTGTTGTTCGTGCCCATAATGAGGTGATTATTCAAATGGGAGGAACTCCCGTTGATATTGAAACAACATTGAAAGAATATGAATCACTTGCGAGTACTATTCGTCCGATGGTCAAAGACACCATTCCATTGTTACATGAAGCGTATCGTGAAGGGCAAAAGATTCTTTTCGAAGGGGCTCAAGGAGCGATGTTAGACATTGATTTTGGAACGTATCCTTATGTTACTTCCTCTAATCCATCAAGTGGTGGGGTTGCTGTAGGAAGTGGAATTGGCGTTACTCGTATTGACGCAGTATTAGGGATTGTTAAAGCGTATACTACTCGTGTCGGAGAAGGTCCTTTCCCTACTGAACTTTTGAATGATCTTGGAGATCATATTCGTGAGGTGGGCCATGAATTTGGGACAACCACTCGCCGGCCTCGTCGGATTGGATGGTTTGATGGGGTTGTTCTTCGTTATAGTGCCATGATTAATGGCATGACAGGGGTTGCCTTGATGCTTTTAGATGTATTATCAGGGGTAGAAGAATTAAAAATTTGTACTCATTATCTATTAGATGGAAAGCAGTTAAATTATATTCCTGCTCGTTTAGAAGACTATGAACGATGTGTTCCTGTTTATCGTCGTCTTCCGGGATGGAAAGAAGACATTACTATGGTTAAAAGTTTTGATGAATTACCAATTGCGACTCAAAATTATATAAAAGCAATCGAAGAAGTGTGTCAAATTCACGTTCAATGTTTTTCAGTTGGACCCGACCGTGAACAAACCGTCTTACGAGAGCCCATTTTTTAGGGGAAATATATGAAAAAATATGATGTCATTATCGTAGGTGCTGGTCCAATGGGCATTTTTACTGCCTATGAATTAATGCAAAAGGCCCCCCAACTAAAAGTATTATTGGTTGATAAAGGGAACGATATTACTGCTCGTAATTGTCCGATATTAGCGGGAATTATTCAACAATGTCCTCAAGATAAAGAAGGATACAGCGGATGTAAGCCAGCTTGTTCCATGACTTGTGGGTTTGGAGGAAGTGGAGCTTACTCAGATGGTAAATTTAATATCACCAATGAATTTGGTGGTTGGATGAATGAGTATTTGTCGGATGAAGAAGTATTACAACTCATTAAATATGTTGATGCCATTAATCTAAAGCATGGTGCTCCGAAAGAAACTACTAATCCCAATTCTGCCAAAGTTTATGATATTGAAAAAAAATCAATTGCTGCGGGTCTTAAATTATTAAGAAGCGAAGTTCGTCATTTAGGAACTGAAGTCAATTTGAATGTTTTAGAAAGTATCAATTTGGAAATGAAGAAGAGTGTCGACTATTTGTTTAAAACAGCTGTTGTTGATATTGTGGTTGAAGATGAAGTGGTTTGTGGCATTATCACTGATCAAAAGGAAACAATTCTTGCGAATACAGTTGTTTTAGGAGTTGGACGTGGCGGTAGTGATTGGCTAAATAAAACGCTTAGTCGCCATCATATTAATTTTTCCAATAATCGCGTTGATATTGGTGTTCGTGTTGAAACCAATGATATTATTATGGATGAAATTAATGAGTTTTTATATGAAGGAAAATTCATTTTTAATACCAGTGTTGGAACCAAAGTAAGAACTTTTTGTTCCAATCCTAGTGGACATGTGGTGATAGAAAATTGGGAAGGCATCATGGTGTGTAATGGTCATGCTTATCATGATCATGATTTGGGATCCCGTAATACAAATTTTGCACTATTGGTGTCTCATGAATTCGATGAGCCATTTAAAGACCCCAATGAATATGCCCGTGAAATATCTCGTTTAGCTAATAAATTAAGTGGCGGAAGTGTTATTGTACAAAAATATGGGGATATTATTAAAGGGCGACGTAGTACTAAGAAGCGGATTAGCGAAGGCTTTGTGAGACCAACCTTACCTGAGGCGGTCCCTGGAGATCTGGCACTAATTTTACCGTATAAAACAATGAAATCATTGATTGAAATGGTTGAAGCTCTTGATCATGTCACTCCTGGAATCGCAAACGATCATACTCTTTTTTATGGGGTGGAAGCAAAGTTTTATTCGGATCGAGTAGAAGTGAGTCCCGAGTTTGAAACCAAAATTAAAAATCTTTTTGTTGGTGGAGATGGAGCAGGAATTACTAGAGGGCTTGCTCAAGCAGGAGCCAATGGAATTAAAATTGCTCGTAATATTATTGCTAGAATAAATAATTAATGAATCATCAATTTAAATGATGACTTAGGTCATCATTTTTTTGTATCAATTTTAAGCTAGTTGTGTTAAAATATAAGCATATTGAAGGTGAACATGATGAAAGAGAAATTTAATGAAATTTGTTTAAATAGTAAGTTGGTAGGGGCTTCCTGTGTGATGATGAAAAGAGGAGTTATTCAAGAAGCAATGGCTTATGGATCAAGTTCTTTAGAAGAAAAACGTTTGGCTACTCCTTATACGGTGTATCGAATCGCCTCTATTTCAAAAACAGTAATGGCATTGGCATTAATGAAAGTGGTTGAGGACTACCACGTGATGATTGAAGATGACATTAGTATTTATTTTGGTTTTTTAATTCGTAATCCAAATTATCCATCTGTTCCGATTACTATTAAAATGTTATTAACTCAAACTTCTTCTATTACTGATGGTAAAGAAGATGAGTCTACTGGATATAATCTCGTGAATGGTACCAATCAGGATGTTTTTTTAAAGGATCTTTTGTTACCAGGAGGATCCCGTTTTGTTTCTGAAACTTTTGATTCTCATCAACCAGGAACAACTTTTATCTATGCGAATTTTAATTGTGGAATTTTATCGTGCTTGATTGAAAAAGTTACGGGGGTTCTCTTTACTGAATACGTAAAAGACATTGTGTTTAAACCTCTGGGCTTAGATGCGTCTTATCGCCCATCTGATATTGTGAATTCAGATATTGCAACACTATATTATCCAGAAGGAGATGGAGTTCGTATTGCTCGAACTGCTGACTCGTTTATAAAAAATGAGTATAAAATATTCCCTCTAGGAGAAAATTATCGGGGACCTGCAGGAGGCTTGTTCATCAATATGGTTGATCTGTCCCGTATTGCAAGTGTCTTTTTAAATCAAGGGAAACCCATCTTGAAAAAAGAAACGATTGAATTGATGTTAAAAGTGCATTGGAAAGGTCCAAGAAACGGATCCTATCAAGCCAAAGGATTGCAAATGGTAATATTAGATGATTTTAAAACACGTTTATATGGGCATTTTGGGGATGCTTATGGAGTGAAAAGCTTTATGTTATTTAATCCTGTTGAGGAAATTGCTATTACTTTTATTACCAATGGAGGTCACTATCGTTATCAGAAAAGTGGTATATGTGATGTTCATGAACAAATGATTCAAGGATTTTTGGATCAATATGGAGACCCTCAATGAAGATTTCTCGCCTTCCCCATCAATCTGTGTGGTTGGTGAGTGATGTTCATGCTCATGGGATGCTTCTAGAGACCCATTGGCGGCGAAAACTAAATGATGATTTGTTCATCATTTTAGGGGATTTTATTAATCGTGGACATGAGTCATTAACCACATTACGGATGGTGATGAGGTATGCAAAAATGCCTTATGTTTATGTGACGAGAGGGAATCATGAAGAAGCAATTCTTCGTTTTTTAGATAATAAATTTCAAACAACGTTTGAACAATTATTAAAAGATCCAGAGAACTTATATTATCAAATGGCGGGTGAATTAAAGGGCGAAGACGTCAATCAAGAAGTTATTAAAACTCATTTTGCAAAAGAACTATCATTTCTTGAATCTCTTCCTTTAATGCTTGAAGATGATGATTTTATTTATGTTCATGCTGGTATTGAAGCTCGGACTGACTATGAAAATTCTTCTAAAAAAATACTGATAGGAGAGGATTATTTTTATAATCGTGGACATCTTTCAAAAAAAATAGTTGTTTGTGGACATTTCCCAGCAGCAATGTATCGATTAGAAGAATATAGTAATAATATTCTTATTGACTTAGAAAAGCGCATTATATGTATTGATGGCGGGTTAGGGGCGACTACTTATGGGCAACTCAATTGTTTAAAAATAGAACCCACTGTCAATGGATATGGGTATCAAATGTTCGTTAATGATTCGTATAAAATGCGTAAAGTAATTCAATATCAAGCTCCCCACGGTCATCATCGTGGAGTTTGTTACCCCGCTTATGGGCTTGATATCATTAGGCCTTCAACAAGTTTTACAAGGGTTCGTCTTCGTGATACCGATGAAGAGGTCTATGTGAAAAATGAGTTCATCCGCTTCTATCAAGAGAGTTATTGGGCCATTGATGATGTCCCAAATAATCATTTAGAAGTCTATCCAGAAGACCATGTGAAAATTTTATGTGATACCACTTATCGGTACGTATTAGCAATGAAAAACGGGGTACACGGATGGATTAGAAAAGACTATATTGAAGGATATTAGTAGGAAATAATTATTAATAAATGATTGGAGCATTCATGATAAAAACCATAATATTTGACTTAGACGGCACATTATTGCCGATGGACCAAGATGAGTTTCTTGCTCATTATTTTCATAAAATTGCTGAAAAATTTTCAAATGTTGATCCTAAATTAGTTGTTCACTCTATTCAAACAGGGGTGAAAGCTATGTTTAAAAATAATGGAGAAAAAACCAATGAAACAGTTTTTTGGGATGCCTTTATTAAAACTTTTCCCGTTTCAGATCATACTGTAGACGCATTTGAAAATTTCTATCAACAGGAATTTCAAACGCTTCAAGAACTCACTCCTAATGATCCACTGGTACCTTTGATTATTCATCATTTGAAATCCAAAGGATATCGCTTAATTTGCTGTACTAATCCTGTATTTCCGCGGATTGCTACGGAATCACGTATCCGTTGGACCGGACTTGAACCGGAAGATTTTATTCACATTACCACTTATGAGGATTCTCATTATTGCAAGCCCAATTTGAAATATTATCAAGAAGTGCTTACGCGGTTTTCCTTAAATGCTACTGAATGCATGATGATTGGAAATGATGTTGGAGAAGATATGTGTACCAAAGCGATGGGAATGAAAACTTATTTGGTCTCCAATCATATTATTAATCGGAGCAATGGGCCAGAGAATGCGGATCATATGGGATCTCGAGAAGATTTATATCAATTTGTTTTAACCTTTCCTTCTTGTTTATGAGGGTATAATTTGAGAAAATTTTAGTTTTACTATATAATAGGAGTGTAACGTATGATACGATGTCCTGTATGTCAAGCGTCTCTATATGAATCGAATGGGTCTTATCGGTGTTCTAATCACCATTGTTTTGACGTGGCCAAACAGGGATATGTTAATTTATTACTTAATCAAACAGGGTCAGGTGATAATATAGTCATGGTAAAAGCACGTCAACTAGTGATGTCTTCAGGGCAATTCATTCCTTTACAAACCTGTCTTAGTGACCTAGTAGCTAGTTTAGAACCCACCAGTATCCTCGATGCGGGATGTGGCGAAGGATATTTTACTCGACAATTTATTATCGCGACGAATAACGTAGTAGGGATTGATATTTCAAAACACGCCATTTCTCATGCGGCCAAGCTCGATCCTCATCATTTATATATTGTTGCAAGTAATTATCATTTACCACTCTTTGATAAAAGCGTTGATTGTTTGATTAATATCATGGCTCCTCATTCTGAAGAAGAATTTTCTCGAGTGAGTGCTCGTTACATTATTAAAGTTGTTCCTAATCGTCTCCATTTATTAGAAATTAAACAAGCTTTGTATGATGAAGTCATTCTTCATGATGCTAAAGAAGTGAATTTTCCAGGATTTCAATTGAAGAAACAAACTACTCTTCAATATCAAACTCTTTGTTCAGATGTTGCTACCTTGATTCAAATGACCCCATATTGCTACACTACTTTCGACTTATTGTCCAAAATTCCTGATGCTCCAATGATGACCACTTTTGATTTTGTACTTTACATTTATGAACGAGAGGCTAAGATATGAACAAACCAATTAAATCAACTTTTGTATCTGCAGTCTTTTTGTTTGTCATATTGGCTTTGAGTATTGTATATTTGGTCGATTATCGTATTCGTGAAGCGGCTTATCAGCATCATCAAGTGGATCAAGTCTTGATTCAAAAGAAAAATGATGTGTTCGATGATTTTAATCGTCATGTTAGTGATATTGAATTACAACTACAAAGGGTTGTGGATGTATTTGAAAATGATGGATTTCCCTTTAATAATCTAACTTGGGGAAATGATCGTCTAATCTACGATGATTGGACTATTTATTCTATGAATGAGGTTCCTACTTCAGTTCAATTGCAGTGGAACAACGGCTATTCATACTATTTAGAAGACAATTGTCTTCACTTTATTTGCCCTATTGATGAAGATGACAATCTTCTAGGGTTTTTAGTAGTCAGGTTCAATGTTGATGAATTAGCAACTTATTTATTTCCTGAACGGAATCTTGAGTTAAACTATCAAGAAGGAATCTTAACTTCTGCCGGAGTCTTTTTATGCGGACCCACTGCCGATATTGCGTCTTGGATCAATACCATTGAACTGATGGACATTGAATATTATAATTTCACTACGTTTGTGACGATTCAAAATAATTCTTCGTTTCAATTTATGGATAATGGTATTATAAAGTATGGATATGTTACTTCTTTTGATGATGACCTCTATATTATAACCACTATTACCGAGGAAGCTTTTATAGAGGGATATTCTCCAACTCAAGTTATGTTGGATGCTTCATTGATTCGAAGTATGATTATTATCGCTATTTTCTTTTTATTCATTATTGGATATGAATTGATGATGATCCGGTTAATTAATAAAAGTCGGATTCAATTGATGGCCTTAAGTAGTAGTTCTAGTGGAGGCATTGTTGTTGTTGATTTTGATGAAACACTTCCTATTCAATTTGGAAATGAAGGATTTTATTTGGCTCTTGGGTATACTGAAAAAGAGATACGGGATAAGTTTGATATGCAATTGAGCCGCATTATTTATGAAAAAGACATCACATTTTGTGAAAACCTTATTACTCATCTTAAAACTCATGATAAAGGTGATTTTAAGATTCGTTTAAAAACTAAACAACGAGGATTAATATGGGTACATCTCAATTGTTCTCATCATTTAGATCATCAAGATTCTATTACCATGGTGATGCTTGATATTACTGAAAGTAAAAATCTTAATACCGAAATTAAATCTTTAATTTCAACGATTCCTGGTGGAGTGATGAGGACCAGTGCAGAGAATTGGAAAATTATCTTTGCGAGTGGAAGTCTTGCAACGCTTTTGGGATACGAAGAAGAAGAATTCAAAGAAAAATTTACTTATTTTAATGAGTGTGTGCATAATTATGATTTGGCATATTATTTACAAGCCATCGGTAAACAGCCCGATAACCTATATTTAGAATTACGATTACTCAAAAAAGATGGTTCTATTGCTTGGACTATTATCAATGCTACTAAAATGCTACATGAAAACAATGAAGCCGTTTATCAATCAGTAGTTTTAGATGCGACTTATCAAAAAGAAGTGTCCGTTGAATTGAAGAAAGAACTCGATCGCTCTAAAATCGTTATGGAAATGATTGATGAATTTATATGCGAATATTTTGTTGATGAAAATCGGTTGATTAGTTCACGTCGGGTTGCAGAAATTATTGGAATTGATCTTATCATTAATAATTTTCGAGAAACAATAAGTAAAATGGGGATTATTCATCCCGATGATTTGGACAGTTTTTATGATATCTATCGGAATTTAGATCAAAATCAAAAAGAATATCGGATGGATATTCGTCTTCGCCATCAAGATGGTGAATATGTGTGGTACATGTTTAAAAGTGCATCGCTATATGAAGATGACAATTTATATAAGATTATTGTTAAACTAACTGATATCAATGAAGAAAAGAATAAAATTAATTCCTTAATGGAAATTTCCGTTCGCGATTCTTTTACTGGAGTATATAATTCAGGTAATATTGCAAAATTTGTTGAAAACTACTTGTCAACAAAGAATCAAAATTTGTCTCATGCGTTGTTAATGCTTGATATTGACAACTTTAAGTCTGTCAACGATAAGTATGGGCATGATATTGGGGACAAACTTATTAAAGAGTATGTCAATCGACTGGTTCAATTTTTTGGTTCTGGTGGCATTATCGGACGAGTCGGTGGTGATGAATTTGTCGTTCTCATTAAAGACATCCAGAGTGACAAAGTGCTTGGGTATGTTGAAAAACTTAAACGTAAATTGTGGAAAGAATATCAATTTGACCAACTTGTTCTCTCTTTTTCAACAAGTTTCGGGATTGCCCTCTATCCACAAGATGGAACAAGTTATTCTATTCTTTTTAAAAAAGCAGATATTGCTTGTTATGAATCGAAGAGACATGGAAAAAATACCACTCGCTTGTTTCAAGAGGACATGCTTTCGACCTCATTGCCCCAGGATTCTATTTGTTATGAGTCGGTCGAATCTGATGATTTGCTAGTCAACTGTATTAACATCTTGGAAGAGCATGAAAATGTTAGTCAAGGAATTCATGAAGTATTGGATCGAATGGCTCATTATTATTATTTTGATGGAGTGTTAATATTTCAATATCACGATG
>JBAYFA010000016.1:0-11110 GCA_041667425.1 Bacilli bacterium | reverse complement strand
TGGTCTTATCAGCATCATTAATTGTCAACGTGACTTTTTCTGTACATGCCGTAAGAACCAGAGCCGTAATTAGAATTAGAACTAACGAAAAAAACTTTTTCATTTTTTCACTCAAACTTGTGTAATATATTGGCTGCCACAAGTTTTACTCCTTCTTTCATTATTATATTTATGCCAATATATATAAAAACGTTTACAAACATATTCTAACACAAACCATAAAATAATTAAAGTATTTTTATTAAATTATTATCATTATATTTAAATAAGCAATAATAATTTAATATTTTTATAAAATAGTTTATGAAGATTAAAAAAATAACCCAGTAATTACTGGATTATTTTTTTAATTCTTGTTCAATTTCATCTTCTTCTTCGACATCTTCATCTTCTTCAGGTTTTTCAACAATAACTTCTTCAGTTATACTAACATCTTGATCAGCATCTACTTCGACAAGACCTAACTCTTCTTCAATGTCGTCAGTTTCTTCGGTTTCTTCTTCTTCATCATCACTAATAATTTCATCAACATTTTTATGTAAAGAAGGATCGTAATCGTAATCATCTTTTAATTCATTTCGAACAACATCTTCATCGTTTTCATATAAATCTTCTAAATAATTGCCATCTTTATCTAATAAGGTTGATGGTTGGCGAGATTTTAAATCCCATAATTTAAGACCATTTTTATCTTCACCACAACACACAAAATAACCACTCAACATAAAGTCCATTTGAAATTGGGCCTTTAGTTCTTCTGCGTTATTTTTGATTCCTTTAGCTTGGAGAATTTCGTTGGTTAGCTCTTTTAATGATTTAGGCTTTTTCTTGGTTTTCATTACTCGAACCGCAACATCAATCATCGATTCGTTTTCAAATATTTCCACAGTTTTTGTTCCTCCATTTCTTATTATTTTACCTTACGTTATATTGAATATCAAGTTAATTATAACTTTTTTTTAATTGATTAAAAATATCATGATTGGTTCGATCAACAGACAATGGCGTAATCGAAATATAATTTTGATAAATAGCATACACATCGCTATCAACTGTTTCTTCATCTAGATGAAAATTGGATTTACCTCGCTGAAACACGTCGCTTCCTTCTTTAAAAAAAACGGTTGAAAAGTGAGTGCTACCTTGTTTGGTAATTTTAATTCCTTGAGAGGGTACTGGAATATTAACATTGAAAAAATTAGATTGAGGCAATAGCTTATAAATGATATCATCCAATACCATTTCTATTTGTTTTTCTGCTTCAGAAAAATCATGTGGTTTTGTAGAAATAGCAATAGCCATTTTGCCTGACATAACTCCTTCGCTCGCTGCTCCGACCGTTCCAGAATATAAAATATCTTCTCCTAAATTGTATCCATTGTTAATACCCGATAAAACCAATTCAAATTCATCACGCAAATAATAATTAGCAAATCGAACACAATCAGCTGGCGTAGAGTCAACCGCATATGCTTCAATACCTTCCATGAAATTTTCAATTTTTTGATATGAAAATCCATGCTTAATATTAAGAGCTTGACTTTTTGCGGATTGTTCTTTAAGAGGAGCAACTACAATCACTTCTCCATATTTACGTGCCTTTTCAACTAGAAGTTTTAAGCCAATTGAAGTTATTCCATCATCATTAGTTACTAAAATTCTCATTAAAAAACGTCCTTATTTTCTGCTTTAAAAGCTTTCAAAGCTTCATCGGCTTCTTTCACCATTTGTTTCATTTCTTTGCGGTTTTTCACCATCGCACCACTCGCTTGAAAGTGACCACCACCATGATATCGTCGCGCAATGTCAACAACACCCGTATAACGAGAACGTAACCGTACACGAATCACACCTTCTATATCAATAAATAGCAACCAAATAAGACTCCCTTGAATGCTATCTAAAGTATTCACTAACGCAGAAGCATCTTCATTAGAAACCCCGAACTTTTTTTGAATGCGATCACTCAAATAAATATAACTCACTCCATTAGGACTTGTTTTAAAATGGTTAAGAACATATCCTTGAAGTTTTAAAATTTCTTTGTTTTTTATATGAAGATTTGCATAAATATCATCGGTATTAAATCCATAATCTAACATGTTGCCCGCTAGTCTTAATGTCTGACCAGTGACACTATTGTATCGAAACCGTCCAGTATCCGTAATGGTTGCTACATACAAAGCTTTTGCTCCATCAACATCCATTTTTAATTCTGTTTTAAAAGTTTCGAAGAAATCCATAATCACAATAGAAGTGGATGGAAAATTTTCACGAACATAATTAATTGCTCCATATTTTTCCACTTCAATATGATGATCAATTTTAATTATTTCTTTTCCCTTATTATAGTTTCCTCCCGCAATACGAGATGCATTGGACGTATCTACAACAATTACCAAAGCATCTTTATAATATTCTTCAGAAACCGTATCTTCTTGCCCCAAAAATTCGAGATATTTAGCAGTATCATAGGCTGCACTATATATCTTTTTATTTGGAAAAGAATTCCTTAAAATATTTCTTAATCCTAAACTCGATCCTATACAATCTCCATCAGGCCGAATATGACGATGAATAATGATGGTTTCATATGCCTTAATTTTGTTGAATATTTCTAATTTAATTTGACTAAATTCATCCTTTTTTTGATTCATTTTTTTCCTCCATAATTTGATCTAAATCTTGTAACATTTGTGCTGCTTCTTCAAAAGAATTCAAATAAGCTCCACTGGCAAAAGGGTGACCACCTCCACCATATTTTTGCGCGACTACATTAATATTAAACCGATTTGATCTAATCTCAGCAATGACTTTTTTATCATCATCTTCCGTGAAGTTTACCCATATATAAATTCCTTCAATCCCACTCATTGTATTTACCATACCACGGGAAATGGTTTGCAAGTCTACTCCATAATTTTTCCATTCACTCATGGGTGTCATATGATAGGCAACATTATGATGAGTCAGCTGAAACTTTAATACAAACGATGCACGAAGTCGAGCAAACTTCAATGGTTGAAGATACATTTTTTCATACACTTCATCAAGAGAAAATGGAAATTTTGTCAATAATGATGCTATATGAAAAGTTTGACTATTTACACCATTGTAATAAAAGCGATTGCTATCGGACACAATCCCCACAAAAAGAGCACGCGCCGCTTCTTTGTTCCATTGATATTTTAATTTCTGAGTTATTTTAGCAATCAAACTTGCACAACTAATTTCATTGGTGTCGACTAAATTAATATGTCCATAATTAGTCACGGGGACATGATGATCAATTTTTATAATCGTTTTAGCCAATTGATACCGCTCATCACTGATTAATTTAGTATCGCTTGAATCAAGCACAATGACAAGCGCATTGAAAAATAGATCTTTAGGAACGTCATCCATTTTCCCTAAAAATTCATATTTGCTAGAGGCATCTCCTACCGCAAAAATCAATTTATCAGGGAAGGTTATTTTTAAAATTTCTTTAAGTCCTAATTGTGATCCAATAGCATCCCCATCTGGATTGATATGACGATGAATTATAATCACTTGATGAGAAAGAATATATTCGTGAATTTGTTGATACATGTTTCCGCTCCTTTATTAACGTATTATTATACCTCAAAAGAAGACACTTTGCAATGAAATCATATTTTAGTACTCACATTATTCATCTTTACAATTTTGACTATATTTTCTGTAATATCATCAAAAGTATCATCATGACTAATCACAAAGAGTTGAGCCAATTCAACAGCTGCTTCTTGAATGACACTAGCCACTTGTGCTCGTCGTTCAGAATCAAGATTAATCGTGGGTTCATCCAGAAAATAAATATTCACTCCAGATAAATGACGCAGCATCGACAACCGAATCGCAATAGCAACGCTCATTTGTTCTCCACCAGATAATTGTTCAATAGTTTTATACGTATCTGAATTCATTCCATCTACAATTCGAACTTGATAATCTTCAGTCATTTCTAATCCAACATTTTCTCGAGAAATATCTCGATATAATTTGGTCGCAGCGATAGAAATATATTCTCGATAGGCCGCTGATAACCGTGGAGGAAGTTCGGTATAGACTTTCCTCATTTTTTGAATAAAATCACTCGATTTTTTTCGATTTTTTAATTGCTGAACTTTGTCATGTTGTTGCAGAATTAATTGTTCCATTAAAGCAATAACTTTTTGAACTTCTTGCAAGCTGGCTTCTTTTTCTATTATCGTCGCTTTAGTTCCGCTCACAGCCTCAATGAGGGCTTGATGTTCCTTAACAACTTGATCATACGTTTTATCAGAATATTGTTTGTTTAATTGTTGAATAGCTGCTTTCAAGCCTTGTTCCTTTTCCATTAAAACTTCTTTTTCAGTTTGAGCTTTTTGAAGCACTATGGTAATCGTACTCCATTCTTTTGCTTTTTTTTCATTAGCAATATATATATTTTTTGCCTCTTCAAGTTCGACGTTTTCTTGCTTTAACCCATCTAATTGCAATTTAATATGACTTCCATTTTCACTGGCTTTTTTAACAGCAATTAATTGTGATTGCGCTTCCTCTTTGAGTCGTTTTTGCCGTATTCTTTTTGCTTCAAAATCACGAATATCCGCAGTAATTTTTTTAAGTTCTTTTTCAAGGTCTAACGCCAATATTTCTAATTGCTTTAATTCAAATTTTTTAGTATTTACTTGAGTTTTTTGTTGTGTTAATTCTTGTTCTAATGTAGACGTTTGTTGAGTCAAAGACTCAATCAATTTTCGCTTTTCAACTAATTGTTTTTTCACCATATCTAAATATAATTCTAATGACTGATCAGGCAATAAATTATCTTCAAAAAACGTGCGCTTTACCTCACTAATAAGAGATGCTTTCATCTGCTTTGTTTGATCAAATATGTCGAGTTTTTTTAACTCCTCAGCCAATGAAATAGCTAACTCTTTTTCATCATTTATTTGTTGTTTTATTGATTGAATTTGAGTGTCTAAATGATCTGTTTTTTGATGAATTTCACGAGCAATATTTTCAAAATATGATGTCAGTGATCCCTCATTAATATTTTTACATTTACTCTTTAAAAATGGGCACATTCCATCCACAGATAGCGCTGCATTTTGTTGCGCTTTTTCAAAATCATTTTCAAGAAAATTCCGTTCTTTTTCGAGTGCTTTTAATTGAATAATTAGGTCATCATTTTGATTAATTTTTTCACGGATTTTTTGAATATTTTCTTTAATTATTGTTTGATAATTATGATCATATTGAGGGATGATTTCTGCCTTCGTTTCATAATAAATATGTTGTTGTTGATGGTCTTCAAATGCTAATTTTTTTTGTTCTAAATCCTGTTTATAATTTTGCAAATCTTCTTCCAATTTACGAACATTTTCTTCGAGTTTACCGACGGTTGTTTGATTAATTAAGGCCTTACTTTTTGTAGATTCTTCGCTTACTTTTTTAGACTTTGCTTCCTCTTCTTGTTGTTGAATTTGTTCCTCAAAATGAGAGATATTTGTTAGTGCTATATCTATTGTTTTTTCAAACTCTTGGGCTTGTTTTTCAAGAGCCAATGCCTCATCAAATTGTCGTTCTAATTGAATGATTTTTTTTGTATTTTCCTGATGTTTTAGATACTGATTTTTTGTTTCATTTAACAACGTTTGAGCGTCTTCACTTTGATGCAAATCTTGACTTTTTGCAATCAAATCAACTTCAATCATTTGTTGCTTTTCTTGCGTTACAAGTAGCATATTATGAGCATCATTTAATTGCTTTTTAATGATCTCAAAATTGTCTTTTTTACTTTTTAATTCAGTTAATATATTGATGCTTTTTTTGAGATTTTTTTGCATCTTTTCAAGCTCAATAACCAGCATTTTTTCTTGTTGTTTTCGATCATCATATGGCTTTATTTGTGCATCTAAATCAATAATTTCTTTTTCCAAAACAATGATATAATTTTCTTTTAAAAAATCATTTAAATCCTTTAATTTGTTAGCCGTTTCTTTATATATATGTAACTCAAATAACTTATCAAAATTATCACGACGATTAGCAGGAGTTTGTAAAAAAGCATTCACAAATTCACCTTGAGGAACGGCAATGATTTCTTCAAACATTTTTGAAAATTCTTTGGTTTTCGAAATTTTCAATACTTTCTTTATAAACGGATATACATTTTCCGTTTGTTCACACACAATAGCATCTGTTTCTAAATCAACAATTTGAACACTTCCACCTTGAGTACGAAGGGTTCGGCTCACTTGATAACGACGATTATCTTCTCCTATAAAATCAATTTCAATAAGTCCTCGTTTTTCTTGATATCGAATCATTTGATTGATATTTCGATATCGATTATAATTGAAAAGTCCAACCCCAATGGCTTCAATGAGTGTTGATTTTCCACTTCCATTTAATCCCAAAATGCAATTAATTCCTTCACGAAATGAGACGGTTTCATCTACATAACTTTTTATATTAACTAAATGTACTTGTTCAATTTTCATGCTTCATCACCCGCCTTCGATAATTCTTCAATAATATCAGCAGGATCCTTTTTTTCAATCAATTGATCAGCTAATACAAGCATTCTACTAGCCCACTTTTCTTTATTTTCAATATCAGGAAAATGAAATTGAATAGTTTCAATTAGTTCCTTTTCCACCAAGGATGCCAAATCAATTTCCGTTTGCCCTTCATTCATTGTTTGAACCACATTGACATAATTATTTACTTCAACTAGCAACAATTTATATTCTTTTAAAAGATGATCTTCAATGCGTTTCGTATCAATCATCAAAGGATTAAAATTAACCTTTCCTACAATGTTAAGTTGAACCATCGATTGAGGAATAAACTCAAACGCATAATCCAAAGTGTTTCCAACAAAGTCATTGGGATTTATATAATCACTGGCATCTAACTTCATAATATAGACCAATCGTTTACGACTGGTAATATGCGTCGCATTAATTTGTTCATTCTCTATTTTTACATGGTAAAATCCTTTTAATTCGGGATTCCCACCATCTTGAAGGCGAATGTTTTCAAGCGATCCTGGATTAAAAATAAAATTTTCATATTCATAGCGGTTATGAATATGCCCTAAGGCAATATAGTCAACTTTTGATGAAAAAGAAAGCAATGTTTCTTTTTTGACATCTCCCATATCTTGACCAATCAAACGATTCACAGCAGCGTGCATCATTAAGACAGTTGGTTTATTTTTGATTGGTAAATTCTCTTTAAAGGTCTCCAAATATCGTTCAGTTGCTCCCCCTAAATAGCCAAGACCAATAATGCGAATATAATCGTCTTCATAAATTGATCCCATTTGATTCTCATAAGGCGTTAGAACAATTTCTTTATTGAAAATTGAGGTTTGAAGAAGAATAATCATGTCTTGATTATTAAGAAACGTCAACCAAGAATCTTCATCCACATAAAAGGCTTTGTCGTGATTTCCTTCAATCACAAATATTTTAATATGATTTGTTTTAGCGAGTTGTAATAACTCCATTGTTTTTTGCAATGTTTTAGAGTTAATAACCTTCAAATGAAAGAAATCTCCACTTACTAATATGTATGGAATATGATGGATGATGGTATAATGAATTAATTCTTCAAAGCTATTAAAAAAGTCTTCCCATCGCTCTTCTATTCGACTTGAATTACAACCTAAGTGTAAATCTCCACAATGAATAAATTCAACGCTCATATACTCCTCCTATTTTTTTCTACTTCTAAATCTATTTTAACACAAAATATAAACTTTTGATAGTATTTATCATTATAAATAAAAAGACCTTGCACTAAGCAAAGGTCTGACCTTGCACTAAGCAAAGGTCTTTCATTACTTTAAGCAAGGGTCTTCATAATATCTTGAAGTCGTGGATTAATTTTATAAACCAATAATCCAATTAAAAAACCAGTAATCACGGCTAGTATAGATAGTCCAATTCCGTATAAGGCAATTACATCTTGATTGCCTTCTAAATATAAGATTGAAATCACAAACAATTGCACAACAATATGTACAAATCCACCTGCCACACTAATCCCCATTATTGAAAAAACATGTCTTAGATACCTCATCATAAAATACATCACAAAGAAACTTGCTAAGCTGGCCATTCCTCCGATAATAAAAGATGTTAGTTGTCCAAAAATAAGATTAGCGATAAGCGATTTTAATATAACTAATATCAAACTTTCCTTAAATGAAAAATTATAAATTGCAAATAGTACAATAATATTAGCCAACCCAATTTTGGCTTGCGGGAGAGCAGGAAAAGCAACAATTGTAATAAAACGATCAACAATTGACAAAATAACTGCCGTCGCAACTAATATAGAAATAAAGATAATTTTACGAGTTCTATTCATATACAGTCTCCACTTACTTTTATCATTATAGCACACGATTTTAAATATTTCAATTCATTTCACCTTGGCAAATAAGACGTTATTTGTTATAATATAATTGAGGTGATAACTATGTGTATATTTTGCCAAATTGTGAAGGGAGAAATCCCTTGTTATAAAGTCTATGAAGATGATGATTTTATTGCTTTTTTAGATATTTCACAAGCAACAGTGGGACACACTTTAATTGTTCCGAAAATTCATGTTGAAAATATTTTTTCACTCCCTTTAGATCTTCAAAAAAAATTAGCAATTGTTATCAATTTAGTTTCCAATCAATTGAAAAAAACTCTTTCTATTTCTAATCTAAATATTCTAAATAACAATGGTCCACTTGCTGGACAAACGGTCTCTCACTTTCATGTTCATTTATTACCAAGATATGCAGATGATGACTTGCAAATAACCTTTGCATCTCACCAAATATCTTCTACTGAATTTATTACTTTA
Organism: Bacilli bacterium; assembly: GCA_041667425.1. Lineage (GTDB taxonomy): Bacteria > Bacillota_I > Bacilli_A > ML615J-28 > CAG-698 > JAQVOS01. The sequence continues at coordinate 2,230 of JBAYFA010000016.1, read as the reverse complement.
CAACAAAAAATTCTAGCTAAAAGCTAGAATTTTTTTAACTATATATCAATATGTATATGAGCCAATAACAACTTAATCCTAGTCCCGAAATGCTCATGATTAAAAACCATAAACGAGATTGAATAAAAGCATTTTTATAATGAATAAAACTTAATATAACACTTGCTCCACCCAACAACAACGAGGCAACTAATAACAACCAATGGATGGGGAAAAAAGCAAGCACCAAACTTCCAATAGCCCCCCATTGGATCACTCGATAAAGTCCTTTAGATAACGGTGAAAGACTATCACTTTTTCGATCGAAAATAACAGGTGTTCCACATTGCAAACAAAAGTTAGCATCGTCATTTAATTTGTGTCCACAATTTTTACAATACACTAGATTCATCCTCATAACTTTTTATAATTTTTTTGTATACATTAATCCCATAAGTAATGCTTTTTTTCATCACATGTTCGTTTCCATTTTCAGCATCAATAATCGCTTGATATGGATAATACAATGGTGAAAATCGAATCACACAATCGCTCACACGATTTAAATATCGTTCATCTGAAATTTTAGTAATAATATAGGGTGCAACATATAATTCTTGATAAATATTTTCAACCGCTTCTTTAACGATTTGATATCCTCTCATTTTTTCTGAGGTTTGTTTTGATGCTTGTTTGATATTGATAATTTCATAATCCACATCATAACGTTTAACAAATTGATTTAGTGCTGTAACCACTTCTGAAATGGTATCGTGAGTAGCGAGTTGAAAGGTCACATCACAATAATACTGTTGATCGTTTTCTCTTAATGTAGAAATCGTAAAAGTAGTTTTTAAAAGTTTAGAAAATTCAGTTTGATCGGCATTAATAATACTTTTTACAATTCCTCTAAACATCCAAATATTTGAAAACAAAAAACGGTTATGAAACGGCATGTCTTTTGCAAAATGTGATAAGACCCGTCTGGCATTGTGATCGACTTGTGATTTAAACACATTTGCGTTTTGTAAATCCTCAATAAATGATTCCAACTTCTCTCGACTTTTTTGTGTTTTCTTTACTTTATAACGAATTCCAACTTCTCCAGTAACTCCAACTCCCAATAAAGCAAAATGGCTTTTTAATTCTAAAAATGTAGGATCAATAATTCCAATCCCTTCTTCAATCACTAAATTAAAAAATTGTCCTTGCTTTAAAAATTGATTTACAATAGCTTCGTTGCCTTTTTTTGTTGTTTCATCATCAACTGTCACAATAATAGTGATACTAGTTTTTAGTGTTAAATGATCCGCTAGTATTTCTTCCGCTGCTCGCAATGTTGCATAAAGAAGTGCTTTAGAATCAAACGCTCCTGGTCCATATACCTCATGATTATCTGCATATTTTTCTTCGGTTCCAAAAGAGGTATCCATATGAGTCACAAATAATATTTTTTTTGATTGGGTTGCGGTTTTAAAAGTGAAAATAATATTATTATTGATTTTTTCACGCTTCATATATTGATGAATAAGAGGGAACATCGTTTTCATTTTTTCACGGAACGTATGATAAGCTTCATCATCTTCATAACTCGTGGTTTTAATAGATAATAATTCTAATAAATCTTGAGCATGCTTTTCATTTTCAACCGTTAATGTTTGAGGAAATCTTAATACTCGAACATTTTTATTTCTCATAAAAGTTGCACGAATTAAACATCCAAGACCAACAAGTATTGTGATGACAACCAACACCAATATAACAAAGACAATATACTCTGTCACTGTCAATAGCATATCAATCCCTCCTTTCTTTAATCAGTAAATATATTATAAACTCAACTTGATTATTTGTCAATTACATGTTGTGCTTAAACAATTGATATAGTGTTTTCACCATAACTCCGCTGGCTCCATACAATTCTTGATAAAATGGACTTGTATGAAATGCTGTTCCGGCGATATCTAAATGCGCCCATTGACTTTCTTTTTCAACAAATTCTTCTAAAAATGCAGCGGCACCACTTGCTCCCATAGCTCGTCCCGTAGAATTTGTTAAATCAGCTACTTTAGAAGAGCGAACTTGTTTACGAATGTGATCAGTAATTGGCAATTCCCATACATGTTCATCTTCTTGGTCTCCACTAGCAATAATACTTTGAACAAGCTTTGTAGTGTTTCCAAAAATACCTGTCGTATACGCTCCTAAAGCTACCACCACCGCTCCTGTTAAGGTCGCAAGATCAATGATG
>JBAYFA010000015.1:0-11399 GCA_041667425.1 Bacilli bacterium | reverse complement strand
AATGCTGGCTTGCGCGAGGTTGTTCAACAGATTGATTTGACCTCAATTGTAACAGAAACCGATAGTCCATATTTGGCTCCTGAGCCATATCGTGGAAAACGCAATGAACCAAAATTTATTCCAATCATTATTAAAACACTATCACAACTAAAAAACCAAACGGAAGAAGACGTTGTAAAAATAGTTTACCAAAATTTTACCTCTCTCTTCCAGATAAAGGAGGCATTATGAAAAAAATTGTGCGACTATTCATCATTATGATGATTAGTTTACTAACCTTGACGGGGTGTCAAAACCTCATTACTAATGAAATTTACAATAAAAGTTATCAAGTAGAAGACATCAGCCTCGAAGAATTTGAAGATTTAGTGGTATCCGTGGTTGAAAAAACGAGCCCTGCGGTGTTGGGAATCACCAATTATACGAGTGGTGGCATTACAGGAGTGTATTCTGTTTGCTGTACAGGCAGTGGAGTTATTTATCGAGGAGTTGCTCACATGAAGAATGGGAGTGAAGCCGCTTTGATTGATACACTGGATTCTACTGATGTGGAGTATTATGAATACTTTTTTGTCACCAATCGTCATGTTGTGTTGAATGATAATAATCAAATTGCTGATAAAATAGAGGTTTATTTTGGAGATACTGATATTGCTATTGAAGCAACCATCATCCAATTTGACCCTCAAGTTGATTTGGCTGTTGGAACATTTAATCATTCTAAATATATACAACCCCTTGATTTTGCTGATTCTGATCAGTTAAAAGCCGGAAATTTTGCCATCGCAATCGGGTCGCCTTCTGGTCATGATTATTATGGAAGTGTTACCTTTGGAATTATTTCTTTTCCAAAGCGATATATTGCTGAAGCCAATAGTGCGGGGGTAAGTGAGTGGGATGCTGAATACGTTCAACACGATGTTGCCATTAATCCCGGAAATAGTGGAGGTCCTCTAATTTCCATGGCTGGCGAAATTATCGGAATTAATACGATGAAATTCGTCTCTGATGATATTGACAATATGGGTTTTTCAATTCCAAGTAATTTAGTAGGAACCATTGTTGCATTGCTTGAACAAGGCCTTCAACCTTCTCGAGCTAAACTAGGAATTATGGGACGTGAAATTCGCGGTTTTGCAACGCAAGACCGCTTAGAATACGATGTTCCTAGTGATTTGGCATATGGTATTTATGTTGAAGAAGTCACAGCCGGAGGCGTTGCTGAAAACGCAAACCTTCGTTCAGGAGATATTATATTAACATTTGATGGAGTGGAAATTCGTTATTCATATCAAATTAGAGCTATTTTAAATAATTTTGTGATTGGTAGTGGGCAAACCACTGTGATTACTGTTTATCGAAATAGTGAAATTTTGACGATTCCCATTACCTTTTAGGCTAATGTATGCGTAAAATATTAGTTTTGATGATTTTAGTGGTGTTGGCTTTACCAACTGGGTGTGATTTTGGTCCTCGAACCTTTGGAATGACCAGCCCTACTGTTATTGACATGACCATTGGTGAAACCCAAACTCTTCCTTATCTAGGGGATTTAGAAATGACTACATGGGAAAACTCAAATCCTGATATTGTCATGCAAAATGATTTGACGATTGAGGCCCTTCTTGGGGGAGTCACTATTATCCGTGCTACGGTAGAAGACGATGTTCATGAATATTATATTGTTGTTAATGATGCTGTTCAATCGATTACGATTGAAGGAACTCAAAATATTAAAGTGGGAGAAACAAGGCAGATACAAGCGGTTGTTTCACCGATTGTCTTAAATCAAGCGGTGATGTGGTCTTCTAATGATCCATCGATTGCGTCCATCAATGAAGAAGGACTATTGACGGCTCATGCAGTAGGGCTTGTGACCATTAGTGCTCGTTCGTCTATCGATGAGAATGTGGTCGAATCGAAAGCTATTATGATTTATCAGGATATTGACTGGCCTGAAGATGGCGATATTTTTACAACTTATTTAACAAATCAAGTGATGTTAAATGCTACCAATTTCTTTCATGTTTTTGAGCCGTTGATTACAACGGTTGAACAAAGTGTTATTGGTGTTAACAATTATCTCACGTCCTCATCGGGATCTTCCCTTCAAAATAGTGGTAGTGGTGTTATTTATCGACGTGATCTCATTCTGAAAACTGATGAGGTTATTAAAGATGTGAGCGACCTTAGTACATATAATAATATTAAGGAATTTCAATACTATGTGATGACTAATCGACACATTGTTAAAGATGCATCGAATTTATCAATATATTATGGGAAAGAGGTCCCTGAAATCAATGCCACATTGTGTCAATATGATCCAAAGATTGATTTTGCAGTGGTTACCTTTACGTCCAAATATTATTTTCCAATTGCAACATTGGGTGATTCTGATGCCATCACAACGGGTGAATTTGTAATCACCATTGGTCATCCTGAATCGTATGACTATTTTCGAAGTGCATCTTTAGGCATCATTTCTTACCCTAAACGCTATGTGAGTGATGATACGGATGAGGATGGTATTGATGATTGGCATTCTGAATATGTTCAACACGATGCCGCCATTAATCCTGGCAACAGTGGTGGACCCCTTATCAATATGAAGGGAGAAGTCATTGCTATTAATACGACTAAAATTATCGATAGTCGTGTTGATAACATGGGGTTTGCCGTTCCTATTAATGTGGCTAAATCTTTGCTTCCATTGTTAGAAGAAGGTATTTCACCTCAACGAGCCGTTCTTGGCATTTCTGTATTGGATGTCCGTGATATTTTGATGGCCCCCCAGTATTTTCCAGATATTACCATTCCCGATGAAATTACCTATGGACTTTCCGTTCGTGAAATCACTATCGGAGGGTTGGGTAGTCAAGCAGGTCTTTTAGTTGATGATATTATTTTATCTTTTGATGGGGTGATTATTAATCACACCTATATGTTTAGAATTGTATTGGTCAAACATGCGGTAGGTAGTGGGGATGTTGTTCCTCTAGAAATTTATCGTAATGGATCGTATATGACGATCAATGTAACATTTTGAGGTGGATGATGAAAAAAATACTTATTTTACTATTTATATTATTAAGTTTTACCTTAGTTGGTTGTCAAGCACAAGAGGACAGCACTTTTCAAATCGTTATGGGTCATGAGACCAAAACATTGATGGTGGGTGATACCTATATTTTGTCAACCAATGCGACGAACCTCAATTTGGAAGGAGAAGTTGTTTGGGCTTCAACAGACTCGACTGTTCTCAGCGTTGATCAAGGGATTTTAGTAGCTTTAGCGGCTGGAGAAGCAACCATTACAGTTTCGTGTCAAGAGTTAACCGATGAAATGAATTTTATTGTTGAAGAGGAGATGATTCCCGCGACGATTGTGATATCGGGTCCGCAAACTGTTGATATTGGGGATACTATTACTTTGGGAGTTCTCATTGAGCATGTTGAAGGAAATCAACGATTATTGTGGTCTTCATCTAATCGTGATATTGCATCGGTTTCTCCTGAGGGAGTTGTTACTGGATATCAAACGGGATTGGTCACTATTAAAGCGACTTTGTATACAGATTCAAGCGTTTTTGGTGAATATTTGGTGTATGTTCGATTTGAAATGGAACAAATTTCAACAATTGTCAATGAAATTATTAAATCGTCTTATGAACTGGATGGAAGTTATGATTTAACGAGTCTAAATACTTTGATTACTTCACTGGTCGCCGATACGAAAGATTCTGTGGTGGGGGTAAGTAATTATACTCGTGACTCTCAATCGGGAGTTCTTAGCTTGATCTCCATTGGTTCAGGAGTCATTTACTCGAAAACAGTCGCTGGACAAGGGTTTACCTATCGTGTATTAACCAATCATCACGTTGTTGAAGACGCAGATGTTATTAAAATATATTTGGGTTATTTGGATACAGAAATCGTTGGGACCGTTTTAAAGTCTAATGATGACTATGATTTGGCGATGGTTGAATTCTCATCAACCATTGATTTTACTCCTGTTGTTTTGGGAAGTGAAGACGACATTCACATCGGTGATTTTGTTGTTGCTATTGGTAATCCTACGGGATATGAATATTTTGGATCGGTGACTTTGGGAATTATTTCTCATGGGGATCGTACGATGAGTGATACTTCGGCCCATTTGGTTCAACATGATGCGGCCATTAATCCTGGAAACAGTGGTGGACCGTTGTTGAGTTTAAATGGCCATATTATTGGAATTAATACGATGAAACTTGTTTCATCAGATATTGATAACATGGGATTTGCTGTATCAATTGTGACGATTCTATCCTTTATCAATGATTAGGAGGACATTTGAAGAAATTTGTTAAAGAATTCGGTGCTTTTATTAAAAGAGGCAACGTATTAGACTTAGCTGTTGGTCTTATTATTGGAACTGCATTCAATGCAATCGTGAAAAGTTTGGTTAATGACATTATTATGCCATTGGTTAGCTTGGTAGTTGGAGATGATTTTTCATTATTGAAGGTTGTTTTAGTAGAAGAAGTGATTGATCCGCTTACCTTGGCGATTACGACTAATGAAGTGGCCATTCGGTATGGTGCGTTTATTCAAACGATTATTGATTTTCTATTGATTGGATTGTCCATTTTTGTTGCGGTAAAGGTGATTGTTTTAACTCGTGAACGTATGGAAAAAGCCAAAGCGAAATTAGCAAAACAAATCGCATCGACTCCTCAGGAGAACGTTGTTCCTGAAGTGGTTATAGAACCAAAACCCACCACTTTGGATTTATTAACAGAAATTCGTGATTTATTAAAAACCGATAAAGAGTAACAAAAAACTCCCTATGGGGAGTTTTTTTATAGAGAGATTATTGATTGAGAAGTGATTTTAAAATGAAATCAACTTGTTCTTGTGGTGATTTTGAAGACATGACGTGGGACCCAACGGCATATACGCCCAGTAAGGATGTTTCAAAGGAGGCATTGGTTACGACCCATTGGTCATCCCATAACACATCAAAATCGGTAAAACAATCAGTGATGATGATATTGGCTTCCTCTCCGCCTTCGGCGACTCCATTGATAAATCGCGTTAGATGCGGTAACTGCTTGATTGAATAGGGATAAGATGAAGGAATCTTGAAAGTGTCATCTGAAACAATGAGAATTGAATAAAACATAGTAATCACCCTCTTTATTATAGACGATATTGCTAGTTTTCTCAACTCTTTTTTCATCTTTGATTTTATATTGAAAAATGATCGAATTTGTGATAGAATAGTTTAAGAAACGAGAGGAATAAATATATGGGATTAACTGCGGGAATTATTGGCTTGCCGAATGTCGGGAAATCGACTTTGTTTAACGCCATCACGAAATCGAAGGTTTTAAGTGCCAATTATCCATTTGCGACGATTGAACCAAATATCGGTGTTGTGAGTGTAAAAGATGAACGGCTTGATCGGATTGTTGAAATTGTGAAGCCACGAAACGTCGTTTACACTGCGTTTTCATTTACAGATATTGCGGGACTTGTTAAAGGAGCCTCAAAAGGCGAAGGGCTGGGAAATCAGTTTTTATCGCATATTCGTGAGGTCGATGCGATTTGTCATGTTGTTCGTTGTTTTGAAGATAAAAACATTATTCATGTTAACAATCACGTTGATCCTCTCGACGACATCGAAACGATTAACCTTGAATTAGCACTTGCTGATTTGGAAGTGATTGATAAACGGCTCCCTAAACTAGAAAAAAAAGCTCTTTTAAAGACAGATGAAGAAACGCAAATGGAGTATCATATTTTGAGTCGAATTAAATCAAATTTAGAACGAGGAAATGGGGCTCGTGATGCGGATTTATCAGCAGAAGAAAGACTTTTTATAAAAAATTATAACTTTTTGACGATGAAACCGATGATCTATGTCTTAAATATTGCTGAAAGTGATATTGGTCAAGATAATCACCATGTCCAAGCGGTGAAGGCGTATGCAGCCTTACACGATATTTCGACTGTTTGTATCAGTGCTAAAATTGAAGAAGAGTTGAGTGAACTGAGTGATGAAGATCGACTTCTTTTTTTAGAGGAATTGGGGCTTCAAGAAAGTGGATTGGATCAACTCATCAAAGAAGCCTACCATTTGTTGGGTTTACAAACTTTTTTCACCGCAGGTGAAAAAGAAGCTCGAGCTTGGACTTTTCATCGAGGAATGAAGGCGCCTGAATGTGCAGGTGTCATTCATACTGATTTTGAAAAAGGGTTTATTAAAGCAGAAGTGACCTCTTATGCCGATTTTATTCAGTACGGAGGTCTTCAAAAAGCTAAAGAAGCGGGTAAAATGCGATTAGAAGGTAAAGAATATTTGTTTAAAGATGGAGATATTACGGTATTCCGCTTTGGAGGATCGTGATGAAGGCTTATTTATTAAGTGTGGGAGATGAAGTCCTCAGCGGCAAAGTCATTAACACCAATGCAGCTTATTTAGCTCAAGAACTTGAAAAATTAGGAATCATTCCTATGAAAGTGATTAGTGTCGGGGATGAGGCTCAACAGATTGCCTCGGTTATTCACGAATTTTTGGAAAGTGAAGCCACTCTTCTCATATCAACTGGAGGATTGGGACCAACGCATGATGATTTCACCAAAGAAGTTATATGTGAGACCTTAGGACGACAACTCGTTTATAACGAGACGGCTTCTCAAGACATGTTACATTACTTCGGAGAAGTAAAAAGCGATTGTAACGCCAAACAAGCCTATTATCCGATTGATTCTATCCTTATTAGTAATCCCATTGGAAGTGCCGATGGAGTGATTATTCAAGAAAAAGGAAAACATCTAATTTTATTGGTTGGACCCACTATTGAAATGCGTACGCTGTATGCCATCGGGGTTGAACCCTATTTACAAGATAAAGTGACACCAAGACTTATTCAAGATTATTTGGTTATGGGTCAAAGTGAATCAGCTTTTGAAAATATACTGACTCCCCTTTTTGCATCGCATCCGCTAGTTACCTGTGCTCCTTATGCGAGTTTGGGAGTCATTCGCTATCGACTGATTGCAAAAGCGGATCAAAGTGCGGCATTTAATGCGGCTAAACAATCTTTTCAAGCAATTATGGGTCCTTTTATTACAAGTGAGGACAACTTACCCATTCAAGAAGTGATTTGTCGATTATTAGACGCTCGTCATGAAATCGTCAGTTGTGCAGAAAGCATGACCGGTGGTCTCATTGCTGAGCGCTTGACTTCTGTAGCTGGCGCAAGTCGGGTGTTGAAGGAAAGTTATGTTGTGTATTGCAATCAAGCTAAGGAAACCATATTAGGCGTGTCTCCTTTGACGTTAGAAACATATCAAGCCGTCTCCGAAGAAGTTGCACTGGAAATGGTTAAGGGATTGCAACTTAAAACTTCATGTGATTTGGCACTCGCTATTACTGGGTTTGCCGGACCTGATGGAGCTGCCGTGGGTACGGGATGGATAGGGATTGCCTACCATGAGCAAGTGTTATCTTTTCCTTTTCATGTTCATGGAAATCGAGAGATGATTCGAATGAAAGCCTGTAATCAATTGTTATATCATGCCTATGGCATGATGAGAAAAGGAGTTTTATGAAGACCATCACTAAACAACAATTTCATGATAGATGGCGCCAATTTATTCAATTTTTGATGAAAACGACCAATGGCATGGCTTATGGTTTGTTTGCTACGTTGATTATTGGAACGATTATTGGAACCGTTGGTCATTTTTTTGCTGAAAATAGTTTTTTTTATACGCATTTAGGGACTTTGGCCCAAGTATTAAAATATATGACGGGTATTGGAATTGGCATGGGAATTGCCATGAGTTTAAAACTTGATGGGTTAAAAATGATCACTGCCTCTGTTGCTGGAGCGATTACGACTTTTGCTGCGAGTCCAGTGGGAATGAAAATTGGAGATCCCTTGGCGATTTATTTTGTTGTTGTATTGACGATTTTATTAATGAATGTAATTTTAAAGAAGAAAACTCCTGTTGATATCATTTTGGTTCCATTGGTGGGTGTCTTAATTAGTTATATATTAGCTGTACTGATTACCGAACCGATTTCATATGTTACCACGGGGGTGGGAGCCCTTGTTGAACAAGCAACCACTTATCAACCCATTCTCATGGGATTGATTATTGCTGTTTTAATGGGGATGGCCTTAACGGCTCCGATTTCATCAGCTGCGATTGCGATGACGATTCCCATTGGGGCCCTTGCTTTTGGGGCTAGTGTCGTGGGATGTAGTGTTCAAATGATTGGGTTTGCGGTGATGAGTCGAAAAGATAATTCTGTTGGGGTATGTGTGTCGGTGGGAATTGGAACGAGCATGTTGCAATTTAAAAACATCATTAGAAAACCGCTAATATGGCTACCGACGATCATCGTTAGTGCGATTTTAGGGCCCATTGCAACCACTGTTTTACAAACACAATGTAGCAATGTTGGGGCAGGAATGGGAACTAGTGGACTAGTTGGTCCTCTTCAAACTCTTGCGACAATGAACTACTCATTTGCAGCATGGCTAAGTGTTGGATTGTTGATGGTCCTCTTGCCCGTACTCCTCGTTTGGGGAATTGACATCCTTTTTAGAAAGATGAATTGGATTATTGCTGGGGACTTAAAAATCTAAAAAATGTCTTGGAATAAGACGGAGTTAGTGATATAATAAGTATATGCTAATTAGAGGAGGACAATTATGACAAACAATAATTATATCAATCAACAATTACTTGAGCAAATTCAAAAAGCTCAAAATATTAAGATAAACCAGATTAAAGCGGTCTTACAGTTGGTTGAAGATGGATCCACGGTTCCATTCATCGCACGTTATCGAAAAGAAGCAACGGGGGGATTGGATGAAGAACAAATCCGGGCCATCTATCAAGAATGGGAATATGGTCAAAAACTAGCGGATCGTAAAGAAGATATTATGCGCTTGATTGAGGAAAAAGGAAAACTCACCGACGCATTGAAAAATGAAATCATTGAATCCAATAAGTTATCTGAATTGGAAGATATTTATCGTCCGTTTAAAGAAAAGAAGAAAACTCGGGCAACAGATGCCAAACGCAAAGGATTAGAACCTCTTGCTGAATACTTAATGAGCTTTCCAATGGAAGGAAATCCAGAAGAAGTGGCTGAAGCGTATGTTACGACGGAGATTACTGAAGAACTTACTGCCCAAGATTTGGTTGTGAAGGACGTAAAAGATGCTCTTCAAGGAGCGATGGACATTATTGCTGAATCTATTAGTGATGAGGCTAAGTATCGTAAATGGATTCGTGGCTTTTTTGAACGTAAAGGTTTAATTGCTTCTGAAGTCAAAAATGAAAGTCTCGATGAAAAGAAAGTTTATGAAATGTATTATCAATACGAAGAACCCATCGGGGAAATTAAACTTCATCGTGTTCTAGCGATTAACCGTGGTGAAAGTGAAAAAGTTCTTCGCGTCTTTATCAAAGAAGATACTGATATTATCTATCGTTTCTTAAAACGTCATATTATCTTGGTTGAAGAGTCTGTTGCTGAAAAATATATCGTGATGGCGATTGAAGATGCATATAAACGGTTGATTAAATCATCAATTGAACGTGAAATTCGCGCTGATTTGAAAGATAAGGCCGAAGATCAAGCTATTCATGTGTTCTCGGAAAACCTGAAGAAATATTTACTTACCCCTCCGATGAAAGGGAAAGTCGTTCTTGGAATTGACCCAGCTTATCGGACTGGTTGTAAACTGGCGGTCGTTGATGCGACAGGGAAAGTGTTAAACATTGGGGTTATTTATCCTCATCAAAAGAATAAAGAAGAAAACGTTCCTGTTGGTCGGTATAATGACGCGAAAAAAACAGTTATTGATCTTGTTAATAAATTCCAAGTAGAAGTCATTGCGATGGGAAATGGAACGGCTAGTCGTGAAACAGAAAGTTTTGTAGCCGATACCCTAACTACAGCGGAAGCAGAACAATTAATTCACCATAAAGTGTTTTACATCATAGTAAATGAAGCGGGTGCTTCTATTTATTCAGCAAGTGACCTTGCTCGCGAAGAATTCCCTGATTATGAAGTAGAACAACGGAGCGCTGTTTCGATTGCTCGAAGATTACAAGATCCATTGGCAGAACTCGTTAAAATTGACCCGAAATCGATTGGAGTTGGTCAATATCAATATGACCTCACTCAAGCTAAACTTTCAAAATCATTAGATTTTGTTGTTGAAACGGCTGTTAATAGTGTGGGAGTTAACTTGAATAGTGCTTCGGTTTTCTTATTGCAACGGGTGTCTGGATTAAGTTCGAAAACTGCAAAAGAAATTGTGAAGTTTCGTGATGAAAACGGTGAATTTAATTCTCGTACTCAATTAAAAGATATCAAAGGGGTTGGACCTAAAACTTTAGAACAAGCCATTGGATTCTTACGAATCCCCAATGGAAATGAAAAATTGGACATGACTGCTATCCATCCCGAAAGTTATGAAAATGCCAATAAAATTTTAGAAAAATTAGGATTTACAAAAGAAGATATTGGAACTCCTGAATTAGTTGATGCCATTAAACAAGCTAATCGCAAACAATTACGTGACGGCTTAAATATTGGCGAATATACTTTTAATGATATTTTAGATTCATTTGTAGCTCCTTTACGTGATCCTCGTGATCAATTTGATAAGCCATTATTACGAAGTGATGCATTGCATTTAGAAGACTTGCTTCCAGGAATGGAATTACAAGGAACTGTTCGTAATGTTGTTGATTTTGGTGTATTTGTTGATTGTGGGGTCAAAGAGGATGGATTGGTTCATATTTCTAAGATTCGCAAAGGGTACATTAAACATCCACTTGAAGTGGTTAGTGTCAACCAAATTGTTAAAGTGTGGGTTGTAAGCGTTGATTTAAAGAAGAGTCGTTTAGAACTGACTATGATTAATCCCAAAGCTAATAAGTAAACTTTAGACCCTCATAAGAGGGTCTATTTCTTAAATAAATATTAATTAATTCACTTTGCAAAATAATTTTGCAAACCTTATGCAAGTATGGTAAAATAGAAAGGGTGAAAAATATGAACTTTGAAAACGTCTTAAATGTGATTATTCCTGCTCTTATTAGTCATCCATTCACGCTTGCACTTTTTTTGATGGGCTCGACCATTGCTAATCAAGATGAGAAAGCGACTACTCTTAATTTGGCGTGTGTGATTTCACCGGATCATCTTACCGAGTACCAACAGCAAAAGAATGAGATTTTTCGACGTTATCAAGATATTTTATATGAGCGAGATGTGATTAATGGACCTTCTACCATTATTTATGAAGATGGAACGCGAGTAAATTTTTACATTCTTTTTCCGGATGTTATCCAAGGATGTGCCATTATTGATGTGTT
>JBAYFA010000014.1:0-11407 GCA_041667425.1 Bacilli bacterium | reverse complement strand
GTGACTTTTTCTGTACATGCCGTAAGAACCAGAGCCGTAATTAGAATTAGAACTAACGAAAAAAACTTTTTCATTTTTTCACTCAAACTTGTGTTATATATTGGCTGCCACAAGTTTTACTCCTTCTTTCATTATTATATTTATGCCAATATATATAAAAACGTTTACATGTATATTATAACTCAATTTAAAGAAAAAGAAAAGACCTTTTCCAGATATTTCTTATAAAGTAAAAAAACATACCCATTTTGGTATGCTTTTTTAATGACTAGCCAATATTTATGATGATTTTTTTGCTTTTTCTCCTGGAATTCCAGGCTGTAATGAATTTAATAATAATAGTTGAACTTGTTCATCTGATAAAATGCCTTGTTCTTGAATAACTTTTAAAATTGTCTTATTTTCTAAAACACTGGTCGCATAAATTTGTTGACACATGTCATATCCAAGAAGCGGTAAGAAACTCGTAATCACAGCATTAGATTCTTTATATTCATCTTGAATGTCAATCACCTGTAATCCTTCAATAGATTTTTCTCTTAACGAACGAATAGCCCGTCTAACAAAATTCAAATTTTCAAATAAGCAAGCAAGAATGATTGGCAAGTTGACATTGAATTCCATTTCTCCTTCAGATACGGCCCGACAAATAGTTAAATCATTCCCTTCAATATAATATACCACTTGATTGACCATTTCAGGAATCACTGGATTAAATTTCCCCGGAGTAAAGGAAGACCCTGGCATAATATTTGGTAGAGTAATTGATTTATAAACAGTCGACATTAATCGAAAATCATTAGCCGTTTTATTTAAATTAAGAGCAAAGGTTTTTACAGCAGAAGATAACCACGCAAATCCATCTAAATGTCGAGTAGAATCCACGAGATCTTTGGCTTGATAAAATTCCTCTCCCGTAAATTGAGCTAAATACTTTATCACTTTCTTAGAATATGTGATACCCGCATTAATGCCCGTCCCACTCACGGTTCCTCCTAAATTAATCTCATATAAAGTGACCATCGCTTGTTCAATCTTTTTGACATCACGCTCAACACTATGCGCCAATGCATTAAAAATTTGTCCAAACGTAATAAGAGAACTATCCAGAAGATGCGTTTTACTAATGGTTACCACATCCTTAAACTCGGCTGCTTTTTCATAGTATGCATTGGTCAATTTTTTCATTTCAACTAATAATTTTTTAGTTAAACGAATGGTGGCAATTTTGCCCGCCGTGGGAACCACATCGTTTGTAGACTGACAAAAATTAACGTGATTAATAGGATGAACCTTATCATATTTGCCTTTTTCAGAATTTAACATCTCATTCGCACGATTGGCAATCACTTCGTTGGCATTCATATTCATGCTAGTTCCCGCCCCTCCTTGAAGGAGGTCGGTAATAAATTGTCCATGAAGACGACCATTGAGTAATTCATCACAACTAAGAGTAATGGCTTCTCCAACATCTTTTGTGATAAATCCAGCATCAACATTTGCTTTAGCCGCCGCCTTTTTTACAACTGCCAACCCTTTGATCATTTGTCGACTGATAGGACGTTTGGTTATTTCAAAATTTTTTTTAGCCCGGAGAGTTTGAATTCCATAATATGCTTCAGCTGGAACTTGTAATTCTCCTAATTCATCTTTCTCAATTCTAAATTTCACTTTTCATCACCCATTTTTCATAATTATATTTTATCATATACTCAATAAAAATGGAAGAAAAATATTTAAATACGCAATGACAAAAGAAAAGCCCTTTTTATCAAAAAAGGACTTTATTATTTTATGCGTCAACCCATTCAGATGAATCAGGGTTTTCTTTAAATTTTGCTGCTTTTTGAAATTGTTGATAAGTAATTCTTCCTGTTTGCATCGCAACAAAGTTTACCACATCATACGTTGTTAACGAGCTATATTTGATATCATGTTCGGCTAACAGTTTAATGGTATTAGGTAATTCATAACTAACAATTGAAACCGCTCCTAACACATGACATTTTTCGCTTCGTAAGCATTGAACCACATCAATTAATGTTCGTCCACTAAAAATAACATCATCAACAACCAATACTTTTAGACCTTCTTTTAAAAGTCCTTCAACCCGATTTTTAAATGCATGTTCTTTTTTCTTGCTCAATACATATCCCATGGGAAGACCTAAGTGTTCACTCAATAATGAGGCAAACGCAATCCCTGCTGGAGCGGTTCCTATAATCATTTCAACGTCAGGATAGATTTCCTTTACGTGATTGACGAGCCATTTTGTTAAAGCCTTTCTCACTCTTGGATAGGATAAAATTAAACGATTATCACAGTAAATAGGTAATTGAGTTCCCGTTCCTCCAATAATCGGTTTTTCAAAAGCATAAAAAACAGATTGAATTTCTAATAAACATTTTGCAACGGTTCTTTCCATATTGAAACACCTCTTTGTCATATTATATAATAATTCGTTTTTTTAATCAAGATTTAATGGAAATTTTTTTAATAATGCAATGACTTCTCGCTTCACGGTAGCTAATTCATGAGCATCCTTAGAATGACGAAGGGCTCGATTAATGAGGTCAGCCAATATGACCATCTCACCTTCTTTAAATCCACGGGTGGTAACGGCAGGAGTTCCTAACCGCAACCCACTCGTAATAAAAGGTTTTTCGGTTTCATTAGGAATGGTATTTTTATTACACGTAATATGAACAGCATCTAAAATAGCTTCCGCATCTTTTCCGGTTAATTGACAAGATTGTTTCACATCAATCGATAATAAATGATTATCTGTTCCCCCTGATATCACTCGAAACCCTTTACGTGTCAATTCGGTTGCAAAGCATTGGGCATTTTTTATAACTTGTTGTTGATAAATAGCAAACGAAGGATCCATCGCTTCCTGAAAAGCTACTGCTTTAGCGGCAATCACGTGCATCAAGGGACCTCCTTGAATTCCTGGGAAAATAGCCTTATTCACATTTTTAGCAATGTCCGGATTGTTCGTGAGAATAATTCCTCCTCGAGGACCGCGTAGAGTTTTATGAGTTGTTGATGTAATAATGTCAGCATATCCGACAGGAGATGGATGTAATCCAACCGCCACAAGACCAGCAATATGGGCCATATCAACCATTAAATATGCTCCCACTTCATTGGCAATATTTTTAAATCGTTTAAAATCAATGGTACGTGAATAAGCACTGGCTCCAGCCACAATGAGTTTTGGTTTCACTTCTTTTGCAAGGCGCAAAATCTCATCATAATCAATCACTTCTTCCCCTGTTCTTACTCCATATGAATAGAAATGATAATCTTGTCCAGAAAAATTCAGATTCATCCCATGCGTCAAATGTCCTCCTTGAGATAAGGACATTCCTAACACAATATCTCCTTTTTGAAGAAGAGCACGATAAGCAGCCATATTAGCTTGTGATCCAGAATGAGGTTGGACGTTAGCAAAGCCAACTCCAAAGAGTTTCTTAACACGTTCAATAGCCAATGTTTCAACCCCATCGACATATTGACATCCCCCATAATATCGTTTATTTGGATATCCTTCAGCGTACTTATTTGTTAAAATCGATCCTTGAGCTTGTCGAACAGCCTTTGATACATAATTTTCTGAGGCAATCAATTCAACATGGTCTTGTTGTCGTTTGTTTTCCTTTTGAATTAAATCATAAATTGCTTTATCGGTGGTTTTTAGTCCCATATGTATTTCCTCTTTTCTAATTATATTATATCAAATTACCATTATTTTTACTATTGTTATTTTACTTTAGAAACATATTGTTGAGTCTTTACATCAAAGATTCCATGAGTTGTAATTCTTAATTGTGGAATAACTGTTAAACTCATAAAGGATAAAGACATAAACGGATCAACTGCAGGAGCAACCCCCAGCAAACGAGCGGTTTGACGTAATTGTTTCATGTGGTGATTGACTTCTTCTAAAGAGCAATCAGATAACAACCCTGCAATAGGTAACGATAACTCTTGTTGAATAATCCCTTGATCAACAATCACCATTCCCCCCTTCATTGCTTCAATCCGTTTAACAGCCATAAGCATATCTGCATCATTTGCTCCAACAACAATAATGTTATGAGAATCATGAGCAATCGAGGTTGCAATAGCTCCACGTTTGAGACCATATCCTTGAACAAATCCCACTCCTACATGACCAGTTGCATGATGCCGTTCAACCATAGCGATTTTTAAAATATCATGCTCAATGTCACTATGACGCGCCATCCCCCGATCAGTTGTAATAATTTGTCCTGGCTCCATTCCAATGATTGGAGCCTCATGGACCTCAAATGACTCACAATTTAAACTGCCAATATGAATGGTATCGAGGGATCGATCACGCAACCGCTGTGAGACCTCACTGGTTGAAAAGGGAAGAACTGTCTCATCAAAAACGATTTTTCCTTTTTTCAATACCTTTTCAATATGAAAATTGTCTAAAGAATCCAATATTACTGCATCTGCTAAATATCCAGGAGCAAGAGCCCCTTTATTGTTTAATAAAAAATATCTAGCCGCATGATGAGTTGCTACTTTAAGCGCAATAATGGGGTCAACTCCCGCTTTAATGGCACGACTAACCATATAATCAATGTGACCATGCTCTAATAATTCATGAGGATGTTTGTCATCTGTTGCAAACATGCATCGAGAGTAATACTGTGGTGTCAATAGTCCCATGAGTTGATCAAGATTTTGAGCAGCCGTTCCTTCACGAATCATAATGAATTGTCCACGTTTGAGTTTTTCAATCGCATTTTCAAGAGTAAAACATTCATGATCTGAATAAACCCCTGCTGCCACATAGGCGTTTAAATCATCCCCGCTCAAATTAGGGGCATGACCATCAATTTTTTTATGATGCATTTGTGAAGCAATAATTTTACCAACAACTGTTGGATTTTGATGTAAAACTCCTACATAATCCATCATTTCTGCAAGTCCCAACACTCGAGGATGATCATAATAAGGATTCAATGCCGCAACATCCAACAACGCCCCTGACTCATCATGAGCGGTAGAAGGAACACACGATGGAAGCATAAAATGAACATCAATAGGAAGATGACTTGTGGCTTCCAAAAAATAATCAATTCCATCCACTCCCATGACATTGGCAATTTCATGTGGATCAGTAATCACACTCGTTGTTCCATGGGGTAATACCGCTTTTGCAAATTCATCTGGCAAAACCAAAGAACTTTCTAAATGAATGTGAGCGTCAATAAGTCCTGGAATTACCACTTTACCTTTGGCATCAATTTCTACTAATCCATGATAGGCGCCAATTCCAACAATAAGCCCTTCAGCAATTGCAATGTCAGCATCACTAAATTCATTAGCAAATACATCCAAATAATGAGCATTTTTAATTACAATGTCAGCAGGCTCTTCTTGGCGAGCCACTCGAATAATACGGCATTTACGTGCTAATTTTTCATCAAACCGTGTTTTGTTTTCCATAAATGGTCCTTTCTTTGAAAAAATTATACATTAAATAAAATTATTTGTAAATAGTTTTAAAAATGAAAACGTCCTTATCACCAAATGAAGAAAACTTCATAACCAAATGAAGTATAGTTCATTTGGTTATGAAGTTATTGTTTTACTTTTTATTCTTTTTTACAAAAACTGAGGCCGTGATCATTCCAATGATTAAAATAATCACACTTGTTACAATTGAACGAGCAATAGATGCGGTTGTGAAGAGAATCCGAATACGATGAACGACACCCACCGTTTCAATATCTAAAATGGATAAGGTAAAGGCATTATTAACCAACCCCACCACATATTGGGTGACGAAAATTGAAATAACTCCGACTAAAATGGCAATCAAAATATAATTAATAATGTTCATCCAAATAATTTTTTTAATTGGAACACCCAATGCTGTAAGACGATTTGTATAATCGCGTTGACGAAGTTCCTTCAAATATACAAACCCAAGTGACAAGACAATGGCCATAATAAAGACAAAAGCACTCACACTTGATACAATTTCTAACGCATAATTGGTATCAATCATTCCTTGAGTATTGTAGTGCTCTGAGAATAAATGATATATCGAAATATTGGTCGATGTTTCAAACCCTTCATCATCTACAATGACCACTTCTCCTTGAGTGGGAACAAATTCACCCCAAACTCCTGGAGCCATGGATACTGGAACCAACACATAGCCTGCTTCATATAAGCGATTAATGAGATTCAACCGACTACGCGCAGTAGTCCCTTCTAATCCAACAGTAATAGATGGATAAGTAATGGGATTGTTGTGTCGATATAACTGTCCATACATCGCTTCACTAACATAAAAATATGAGTTATAACTTGATGAAGACACGCCAATAACCTCAAACGTGACGTCTTGTTTGCCATTCATCGACACAAATGTTAAAGTCACCTCACTACCATTAATGGTACTAAAATTATTAATAACATCCGTACGGCTATTGAGGGTTAATTCAGGAAAGAGTATCCGCGCAAATTGTTGAGTAACAATAATTTGATTTTCACTTAAATCGTTATTAACAACTTTACTATCATCATAAATATAAAGCCGATTATTAACATCCATGGTGAGATTGTCTTCATAAGACGTAATTCCTTTGTAATCATAATACCCATGGAATGTAGTTGTAGATAGACGGCGTAAATAGTCTTCGCCCAATTGAATGGCTTCAAAAGTTAGTTGTTCTTCATAATAATGATTGGTTAAATAAGAATCTAAATGATGGGGAGTCACAATATATCCGTACGGTTGAAATAATGACGAATTCATATACGGATCAGTTCGAGTTTGTTGAACAATTCCATCAAGCAAATTATATAACTTCGATTGATAATCATAATAATAATATTGTAATTGAGATGTTTTAATAATCCCAGATACTGTCATTGGTTGCGGAACATATAAATAACACGTATTGGCTTGTCCATACACATCAAAAATGGTGAGTTCTTGACCAAGAAGAACTGATGGATCCAATGGGTCGAGTTCATTACGACGCAAATAGGCATCAGCTACTGTATCAGTAATCATCATTTCATTATTATTTTGAGGAACAGTTCCCACAAGCAAATCATATTCATTCGCTTCATCGTATACATAATAAGTGAAAGGACTCCGTTGAGGTTCATACCAATAATATACAATTCCATTATAACTTTCATTGTATTTCAACTGTTTAATAGCACCATCAATCATAATGTTGCCATATTCAGCATTTCCATAATGAATATTATAACCCGATAACATATTCTCAAGAATTGTATGATCTTCAGGAGTTAACCCTCCATTACGAGTTGATACTTCTTGAAAATATGTATATGGTTTATCCGTTTCAATGGCTTTTACGACGTTGTAATGATCAATTTCATTGGCAACATGCGTAGACAGTGCTTCTAAAGCATTAAACTCAACTTCTTCTCCCGCATAGAACCGCTCATATTCTAGTTTAATTACTTCTTGCTCTTTAGCAATATTAACGACCGCAAGTGAAGCAGAGAGCAATAAAGTAATAAATAAATTAATAAACAATGTTCTTATAAATTGGAACCGAAAAATTGGCCATAGTAATTTAGGTTTAATAACTTTTTTCTTAATGACAACCGCTTCTTTTGTAAGATTATTAACAACTGTGTCTTCAATAACACGACCATCCACCAATCTCACCATGCGATCAGCATAAATAGAAGCTTTTTTCACATCATGAGTGACCACAATAACCAATCGATCTTGACTAATTTCCTTAAGTAAGGCGAATATTTTATGTCCGTTTTTACTATCCAAAGCACTAGTGGGTTCATCTGCTAAGATGATTTTTGCATCTTTAGCAAGAGCACGAGCGATTCCTACCCGTTGTCGTTCTCCTCCAGATAGGGCTTTGACTTTTCGTTGTGCAAATCCTTTTAACCCCACTCGTTCGAGAATAGAGGCAATATCGGTCGTTTTCCCTTGTAAATTGAGCGCTAAATTGATATTTTCTTCAACGGTTAAATGTTCAAAAAGGGAATTAATTTGAAAAATAAATGCGCTTTGATAATTTCTATATTCTGACATCTTACGGTAATTTAAAGCAGAGAGTTCAAGTCCATCTAATTCAATACTTCCAATGTAGTCTTGATCCATAGTTCCAATCATGTTGAGAAGAGTTGTTTTTCCACAACCACTTTTTCCAACAATGACATTTAAACCAGTAGATGGGAATGACAAATTCATGTCAGAAATGACGGGCTTACTTTTTACATAGTATTTCGTTACGTGTCGAATGTGTAGCATGAAGACATTCCCCTTTCATAGTTATTATAAATCTTTGATAATTTCAATAGGGCTTTTACGAACCACTGTGAGAATCATCCCTGATAGGCTGGCAAGCATTAATATATAGATGAGAACATCCCACCCAATGATTGATCCCCAAGAAATATAGAAGAAATCAAATGCTTTTAAATCAAAATCAGTCGTATAGACAAATGTTCTCATAAAGAATGGGAAGGTAACTTGAACGAGCAAGGTCGAAATAATGAATCCTCCCAAGATATACAAGACCAGTTCAATGATATAAGGAATAATAATCGGGATTTTTTGAATTCCAAAAGAATATTTAATTCCGATTTTCTTCTTTTCTGTTGCCAGTGTTAATTGATTGGTAATGGTTGAAAAAGCAATAACAATAATCAGTAATACAATTAAGAATTCAATTAAAACAATCTTTGCTCCCTTGGCAGTATCCCACATTTTATTGGCATACACAAAAGATTGATTGGTAATGTGTTCTGTTTTTATAATCTCATCATAATTCGCATCATCACGAGAAATAAGCAATCGACTATAACTTTGTTTTTTCACTGCCGTATTAAAATCAGAATCTGTTAAGATGACCTCATAATCATCGCTTTCAAATATTCCACTAATCCGAACAGAAATACGATATTTAGCACGAGAATAACAATATAGGATTACTCTAGAACCACTTTCAAATTCATAAAGAGGAGTTTCTAACGCATTTTCTAAAAATGCTCGAGACACTAATCCATAGCCATTTCCAACAATGCTTTTTCCACGAATGATATCAATTGGGCGTTCTCTAGACATCAACACTTCTTCAAATTTAGTAACTGGTATTGCTCCTCCTGAATAGACAGTAAATGAAGCAATTTCTTTAAAAGAGGCCATTTGATTACGCATATATTGATACCCTGTATCTGTAGTATAAACTGCATTGTAAACAGCAAGGTTTTCTTCAAAGGCCATACGAGTATAATCATTTAAGAAATTAGCATTAATAAATTGTTCAAATCCTGTTTTTACAACCCCTACTACTTGATAATTGACTCCATCAATACTCAGTTGAGTGATGGCTTCAAGGCCTTGATAATACTTAATCGAGGCCAATACATAATCTGTAACTAAAATTTCGGTATTGGTTGTGGGAATTTTGCCTTGAACAGTAAAGGTATCGTTATAAATAAGAATATTTTGAATTTCTGGTTGATAAAAATAAGTCTCACTATGAGCATTGGGATTAATATTAATAGACACATCAAATCGATTAATTAAATGACTATCTTCATAATAGAGCATCTTATCAATGTATTGTTCTTCAGAATAATAGAGCAAATAATCCCCATTGGGTTCACTCATACTCACATATTCACTTCCATATTGCTCTTGAAAATCATAATAACTATGGGCGACATCAAAAAAGACATATCCAGTCATGATAGCCCCAATAAACGGAACCAGCAATAAGATCAAAGCAACTGATAGTGATCTACCCATATTATTTCGAATAAATCCAACCGTGAGTTTAAATTGTTCTTTTAGTGAAATGATGGGTTCAATAAAAGTGGGAGTCGTCTCTTCTTGCTCATCCACTGGATGATTGTCTTGTAAAATTTTACCATCTTCTATTTCAATGATGCGATCAGAATATTCGATCGCGGCATCTTCATCGTGGGTAATCACCACGACTAAACGATCTTTACTAATCTCTTTTAGTAAATCCATGACAATTTTTTCATTTTTAGAGTCTAGATTCCCTGTAGGTTCATCAGCTAAAATCATTTGTGAGTCTTTTACAAGAGCACGAGCAATCGCAACACGTTGCATTTGACCCGATGAGATTTCATTGACTTTAGAATATTTTATTTCTTCAATATCAACTTTTTGAATGACTTCATCAACTTTTTCAAAATCAGTTCTATTTGAAAAATCAAGAGGAAGTTTGATATTATCATACACATTTAAATCTTCTATCAGGTTATAATCTTGGAAAATCAACCCAACATAGGAGTTTCGATATCCAAATAAATCTCGTTTTGCTCCTTTATATAAAGACTTTTCGCCGAGAATCACTTCCCCAGTCGATGGAATATCGACACCTGAGAGCATATTCATTAGGGTAGTCTTTCCACTTCCTGACACTCCAACAATAAAGACCATACCTTGTTGAGGCAAATAAAGATGGACATCTTCAAGCGCATGAACGACTTCATATTTGGTTTTATATGTTTTACTTAAATGTCTTATTTTCATGGTCTCGTCCTTTCTTTTTTTGATTATTATGTATTGAAGGATTTGAATTAATTATCCAAATTATTATACCATTTAAGCATTGGTTTAGCAACCTTAAATTCAAAAACGTCATAAATTCCTTGATTATCTCATCAATAAATCGATGCTACTATTTTCAAAAATCCATTGATTATTTCTATTAATTTGCATAAATTAACCCACCAAGAGATATCTTGATGGGAAGCACTCTTATTAATGGGATTTATAAGAGTCTTTAATGACAATAGACCGTTTCTTAGTTGCTTGATATACGTCTTCTACCAGTTTTCTTAAATGTCCGTCTTCCATTACTTGAATCCCTTCAAGCGTAATACCTTTGGGACTACAAATATCACGAATGAGATCTGATAAGGATCGCTTATCTTGCATAGCAAGATCCACCGATGCACGAGCTGTTTCACAAACGATTTTTTTTGCAAATTCTTCACAAAAACCATCCTTTACCGCTGCTGAAATCATAGCTTGTATAAAAAAATACAAATATGCTGGATAACTTCCATTTAAGGCAACTACTCCATCCATTTGCTGTTCATTAATGGGATAGACCGTTCCTAAAGAAGAAAATATATGAACCAATAAGGTTTCATCGTCTGCCTTCACCCGATTATTAATCGAATATACCGACACACACTCATTAATCGTAGCAGCAAGATTGGGCATAACACGAATAATTTTGCTATGAGGAAAATGATAATTAAGATACTCTAAATCAATCCCCCCAGCAATGCTAATCATTAAAGGTGTTCTTAAACTAGTCAATAACAAGGGAATAACCGTGGGAAATAATTGCGGTTTAAT
>JBAYFA010000013.1:0-11755 GCA_041667425.1 Bacilli bacterium | reverse complement strand
CTCAACAAACTTATTTTTGGAGTTGTTAAAAAATCAATCAATGCTGATTTTAATCCTAATTCTGAGGTAGAAGCAAATAAGTATTTGATGACTTTTGATTTAGCAGATTTAAATACAGGAATTTCGTTCTTAAATGGAAAGAAAGTACATGTAAAAAATATATATGCAAATATTGAAAATGATCAATTATATTTATACGTGACTCTCAGTGTTATGGGTATTAAATCTCGTGTTAAAGTCTCGGTTATTTTTGAAGAAACCGATGATGATTATAAAATGATTTTCAAAACTTTGGGATTGGGGAAATCAAATTTGCTATCTGGCATTGCAGGTGACCTGATGATGAAAGTTATGGATAGTATGAATTTTTCTGAGGACACCTTTAATGATGCCTTTGAACAACAAGGTTTACCATTAGAAATTGACTTTGCTGACTTTTCGGTTTTAATTGATAAGACTAAACTTCAAATGTTGGTTGAACAATTAATCAATCCGGATGAAATGGATGATTCTTCCGAAAAAGAAATTCTTCAAGAATTTGTATCCACCTTATCTTCAAAAGAAAATGATTTGGTAAATTTTGGAATTTTGAATGAAAATGAATTTGGGTTACAGTTTGAAATCTCGAATTTTACTGTGGATCCATCGATGATGGTCCTCAATCCTAGTGTTACTACATTTGATCAAAACGCTTTTATTATGAATAAAGTCCAAAATTTTATCATTAGTAATTTAGTTCCAACCTCAGAATCGAAAATGTCTTTTTCTAATAATGATTTCAACTCGATTCTTTATGATCAATCTTCCGGATATGATGCTTTTCAAATCAGCATTCCGATTCCCAATTCCGATTCAACTTTTGCCGTCGATGTTGTGGGGATATTGGTTGATTTTAATTTAACTAATGTGTCTTTTAGAATAAATATTAATTTGAATGGACTGCCCACTTCTATCCTTATTACAGGAACTTTAACTACAAATAATGGACCTACGGTTCGAATCGCCATTGATGATACTATTTCTCTTGGTCAAGATGCAGATGAAGTAGCAGGAGAGTATGCTGTTGCTCAATCTAGTTTAATTATAAGTTTATTGGGTGATAATATTCAAGATATGGGCATTATGCAATATGATGCAAATACTAAGAGTTTTGTGATGAGTGCTTCATCATTTGAACAAATGATGAAGGTTGATGGGACCAACGTGTCTCCATTGACTGTTAATAAATTAAAAGTGATTAATAACGCGATTGAAGTATATTGTACTGTTAGTCCTTTGGATCCATTCTATATTGCTTTAACTCAAGCAACTAATGCACTTGGAGGAGCCATTAACAATTCCGTTTTAACAAGTGATGATTTTGATACGAGCACTCCAGAAGAGGAAGCAGCTGTTGATGATGCTCTTGCTGCTTTGGAAGCAGTTTCGAGTGGATTAGATGGAGGAACTCTAACTGATGAGGAGACCAGCGATCTCATTTCTTCTATTAATGAATTGTCTCTTGCTAATCAACAAGTCCTTCTTGAAAGTTTAGAAGATAGCGCTTCAAGTCCTGATCTTCTTGCTTTGTATGATTCTTTATTCGGATTAAATTAAAAAATGATTCCTTAAATCATGATTTTGTGGTATAATAACCCCGTTATGAATGGGAGGATATTATGGAAAACAAAGTATTAATTGAAACATCTGCTCGGCATTTACATGTAACCGAAGCTACCTTAAAAGCATTATTTGGAGAAGGGGCTACCTTAACTCCTAGAAAACCATTATCACAACCAGGTCAATATGCTTGTGAACAAAAAGTGACAGTAGTAGGTCCAAGAAAAACAATTGAGAATGTCACTATTTTAGGACCTTGTCGGAAAAGTGATCAAGTAGAAGTATCAGCAACCGATGCGAGAACGTTGGGACTTCCTATCGTGATTCGTGAATCAGGAGATACCACTGGAACTCCGGGATGTAAACTGATTGGTCCTAAAGGAGAAGTAATCATTCCTGAAGGGGTGATTGTAGCTAAGCGTCACATTCATGCGACACCTGAAGAAGCAAGACAATTGGGAATTGTAGATAAGCAAGTTGTTGACGTCAAAGTAGTTAATGATACTCGCTCTATTGTTTATGGAGATGTGGTTGTTCGGGTCCGAAATGATTTTAAACTGGCAATGCACATTGATACAGATGAATCTAATGCTGGATCTATCACCAGTGATACGGTTGGTGTAATTATTAAATAAAAACAAGAGTTATCATTTTGATAACTCTTATTTTTTTGCATTTTGTTCGCGTTCAATTTTCTTGATTTCGATTTGTTCTTTAGTTAAGCGAGCAATTTCATTTTTATAAAATTCATCTTCACGTGATAATAAATGAAGTATTTTATCAGCCACTATTTTTTTTGCTTGCGCTTCAATGGCCAGTTTAAATACCATTTCATATAGATAACTTCGATTTATTTGCTCATCATTTTTATGCAATTCTATTTTATCAAGAGCGTTATGAACAACATCTTGCATCATTTTTGCTTGGTTAGATCGAAAATATGAATATAATGTCTCGGGATTGATTGCTTGTTCCTTTTGAAATCCGAATAATGTTGCAATATTAGGAATGGCAATGACTTGTTTTATCGAGCATATTGCTAATAAATAGGCTAAATGATCTTTTGAATATTTTTTCTTAATAGAATTGGGAAGAAGTGATCCTTTTACGTAGTTGTTTATCATCCAAGTGGTAATTAATTTTTCTTCTTCATCCACCATTAAAGGGGATAATTCTCGTTCAAGGTAAGTGACTACTTGATCCATATAAAGATCAAGATCAGGTAATTCTTCCCATGAAGGAAGACTAAAGTTGGAAAGACTTTCCAGCCATTCATAGAGTTTTTTATCCACTGATGTCATAAATTCACCTCTTCAATGATATTATATCAAAAAAAGGCGAAAATTACAATAGTTTTAAAAGCGTTAAAGTGTAATTATGAAAACAGTTGACAATATATTATGAACGATGTATAATAGTTTTGTAAACTAGATAGGAGATTATTATGAAAGAATATGTAATTATCACAGATTCTTGTGTTGATTTAACACAAGAAATGGCAAACCAATTGGGTCTACACATTGTTCCATTATCCGTGCTTTGTGAAGGAAATAGTTATCGAAATTATTTAGATGGTCGTGAATTAAAACCTACAGAATTTTATCAAATGTTACGTGAGCACAAGAAAACATCAACTTCACAAGTTACTACGATGGAATTTGTTGAAGCGATGCGGCCTTTTTTAAATGAAGATAAAGATATTCTTATCATTTCTTTTTCTTCTGCTTTATCTGGAACCTATTCTAGTGCACTTCAAGCTAAAAAAGAATTAGAAGAAGAGTTTTCTAATCAAAAGATTGTGGTGTTAGATTCTTTGTGCGCTTCTATGGGACAAGGTCTTCTTTGTATGCATGTGGCTCATCTTAAACAAGAAGGGAAAACAATAGAAGAGGTTAAAAAATGGGCTGAAGACAATCGCATGAATGTATGTCATTTATTTACGGTGGGTGATTTAGATCATTTACGACGTGGTGGGAGACTGTCAGCAGCGACTGCTTTTATTGGGAGCCTATTACTTATCAAACCCCTTCTTCACGTTTCAAAAGAGGGAAAGTTGGTTCAAACCGGTAAAACTCATGGAAGAATACGTTCGCTTGATACGTTGGTATCAACGATGATTACTTCGATTGTCCATCCGGAAGAACAAATTATATTTATTTCTCATGGTGATTGTTTGCAAGATGCAGAGTATGTAAAAGATGAAATAATGAAGGTGCTCCCAGTGAAAGAGATTCACATAAATTTAGTGGGACCAGTTATTGGTAGTCATTCTGGAATCGGGACTATTGCAATATTTTATATGGGGAAAGATCGTTTTCTTCAAGGATAAAAGCGGGAAACCGCTTTTTTTGTTCCTCTTGATAAAATGAAGTTATTTTGTTATAATATACATAAATGGAGAACAATATGAACCTATTTAAAGATATTCAATTATTTCTACTTGATATGGATGGTACCTTGAATTTTGAGGATCAGTTGATTCCTGGTGCAAAGGAATTTATTAAAACGTTAATGGATCATAACAAACAGTATGTTTATTTAACTAATAATTCTTCAAAATGCGGGAAAGATTATGTCCAAAAAATGCGTAGATTGGGCTTATCATGTGATGACCATCAGGTGTTCACTTCGGGAATGGCGATGGGCCTATTTTTAAGTAGTGAGCGAAAGGACAAAACTGTTTATCTTGTTGGAACCAAGGCCCTTAAGTGTGAATTATTATCGTATGGAATTCATCTTATTGACGAAAAGCCTGATATTGTGGTCGTTGGATTTGATCGAGAATTGCAATATAAAAAGTTAGAACTCGCATGTGAATTTTTAAGTGAAGGTGCTGAATTTCTTGCTACAAATGTCGATAAAGTATGTCCTATACAAAATGGGCGGTATATTCCTGATTGTGGATGTATGTGCGACATGCTTGAGATTGCCACTAAAAAGAAAGCACGTTATATCGGTAAACCTAATCGCGAGATGATTGATATTTTAGCAAAAGAATATAAATTAGAAAATCATCAAATTGCGATGGTTGGAGACAGAATTTATACTGATATTGCAACCGCTATTAATGCGCAAGCACGATCTATTCTTGTTCTTTCGGGAGAAACGAAGTTAGAAGATGTAAAGAATTCTTCTCTTAAACCAGATCATATTTTTGAATCAGTTAATGAATTGAAAGACTATTTTAACTAGTCTTTCAAGAAAAACGGTTGCCTTTTTAATGAATTTAGGGTATAATAATTCTTGTCAATTTTTATGCACCTTTAGCTCAGCTGGTAGAGCAATTGACTCTTAATCAATGGGTCTGGGGTTCGAGTCCCCAAAGGTGTACCATCTTGTGTTGGGCCTTTTTCAAAGGATTTATCGCATAAATTAACACTTTTTAAGCAAAATAGGGCTGTTTATGGTCCTGTTTTTGCTATTTAAGTGTGTGATATAAGCTACTCATAACTAAATAAGTAAATAATGTGTGTCAAATTGTGTGTCAGCGAATATCATTGATAATGTTGTTGTTGATAGAAAACACTCTCATGCGTTCGAGAATTTCTTTGCCAGTATTTTGAATGACGTGAACGTAGGTGTTGAGTGTCGTGGTCACTGATTCATGTTCAAAAAGTATTTGAATTGCTTTAGGGTTTACTCCGGTGGAATAGCACCTGGTTGCAAACGTGTGTCTTAATGTATGAACCGTAAAATATGCATTTGCTTTTTTTGGCAAACTTGACGGTTGTTGTGTTAGACGTTGCAAATTTAGAAACACAAAGTATTCATTGTGGGTTTTTCTTTTTAAGATAAAAATATTGCATATTTTTATCTATTTCAACATTATTATGGTAGAATAGTTGTAATATGAAAGGAGCAGTATTATATGAAAAATGCTATTTTTATCTTTCTTGCTATCCTTCTACTGCTCACAGGATGTGTTGAGAAACCGAAAACTTTAAATGATGATATTGCCTCTCTTCCTGATGCCAGTGAAGTGGTATTTGATGATGGTGTTCTGATTGCTTCTATTCGTACTCAAATTGATTCTTTAAGTGAGGAAGAATTGCAAAAAATAACCACTATTAATTTAGAACGATTCATTGCTATTGAGGCTGCATATTTAGATCTTCTTGGTCAACTTCAAAAAGAACAAGAAGTGGAAACGGTTGAAGGAATGTTTTCGCTTTTACCCCCGGTGGATGATCTCACGATTTACTATTATGAAAATTTAGAAAACATCAAAACGGCTTATGAAGCGCTTGATGATTTTCAAAAAGCATTATTTGATAATGAGAAAAAAATACTTCTTGAAGCATATGAGCAAAAAATGGCTACAATTCTTGTTCCTGATTATAGAATAATTGAAGAAGTGGCTTATTCTAATGCCGTTTCTATGATTTCATTACAAGTTCCTTCAGAAACAACAACCTCTATTGTTTTACCAACAGAATATATTTCCGATTCTGCCACATTAAATATATCGTGGCGTTCAAGTTCTGCCCTTATGAGTTCGAACGGAGAAGTTATTCGAGCTGATTTAGATACGTTGGTTTTTTTAACCGCAACTATTACGGGGTTATTTATTGAAGATACTTATACGATTGAAGTAAAAATTAAGGGAAATTTAACGATTGACCTTCCAGTCTTAGATGGAAGCAAAAAATTGACCTTTGCCTATTTGCGCGATAGTGGATATGGTACGAACCTTGTGGACCGTGATTATATGAAAATTGATGTAATTAATTACTCTTTTGGTAAAATCAGTAATGGAAAATTGAGTGTTTTAAGTCTTAGTAATCTGAATAATGTATTACGACTACGTGCTAAAGGGGTTCGAGTTGTGATTGTCATTGATGGAGTCAGTACTAGTACACGGGAAGCCTTTATACTTGCTGCCAGTACTGAAGAAAATCGTGAAATACTAGCGACTTCGATTGCTGATGTTATAGAACAATATCAATTTGATGGGGTTGATCTTGATTGGGAATTTCCAAATGGCACCACTGAAAAGAATAATTTTTCGTTACTTGTCAAGAGCATTCGTGAAAAGTTGGATGAAAGTGATCGCCAACTAATCTTGTCTGCTGCTGTAAGGTCGGGTGGGTATAGTACTCATTATGATTTGGTTGAATTAAATAAATATTTAGATTATTTACATATTATGTCTTATGGCATGAGTGGAAGTAGTTCTGCTCGTCATTCATCACCTTTAATTAAATCTACCTATGCGACTTATGCTATTAATGCGTCGGTCGATATGTATATTGCTGGCGGGATGGATGCTCATAAGATTGTATTTGGAATTCCATTTTATGTGAAAATAGGAACCTTAGCCAATCCGGCAGCCTCTGCTTTAGGACAATCATTAACAAATCCAATTTCAGTAGGATATTCTACCTTTATGGCCTCTTATTTTACTCAACAACAATTTGTAGAGTATTATGATGAAGCGGCGATGGTATATTATGCGGTCAGCCCGACTAGTTTTGCTTCTTATGATAATCCTGAGTCTATTCGTTTGAAATGTGAGTGGGCAGAGGAAAATGATATAGCAGGCGTGATGTTTTGGGATTATGGTCATGATAAAGTTGGAGGAACCTTGCTGAATGCTATTTACGAATCATTTAATCCTCAAGCATAATAAGGTGCAATACGAAAAGCGTATTGCCCTTTTTCATCATCATTTATTTTATTTACCTTATTCACAATGGCTTGAGAATGTGGTATAATATATAAAGAGTAGGGAAGGAAGTGGATTTGATGATTACCGTATTTTATTCAAGTGAAACCTTAGAAGTTACAAAAAGTGCTGATGTTCCCAATATTTATGACTATATTAAACGACGATCATGGATCCATTTGACAAGTCCTACGGAAGAAGAAATTTTGAAAGTGGCAGAAATAACAAAGATTCCTGATCAAATGATTCGGATTCCTTTGGATGAAGAAGAAAGTGCTCATATTGATTTAGATGATGATGTGATGATGATTGTTGTGGACATGCCCTTTTTAGAGCCTGAAGAAAATTATCCAGAAATTAATAAATATTTAACTACCCCATTTGGTATCCTATATAATGAAGAATATTTTGTAACGACTTGTTTAAAAACAGGATCAATTATTACTTCCTTTGCAGGACGATGGATGAAAAACTTTTCAACCAATAAACACATTAAGTTGTCTATTCAATTATTATATCGCAATGCGTCTACTTATGTTAGTTTATTAAAGTTATTAGACAAAGATAGTGAATTCGTTCAAAAAAAACTTCATGAATCCTTAAAAAATAAAGAATTGTTTCAATTAATGAGTTTGGGTAAGTCGCTTGTCTATTTATCTACTGGAGCTAATTCTGATGGATTGGTACTAGAAAAGCTCAAGCGATTAGAACAATTTCGTAAATACGATGAAGATTTGGAATTGATTGAAGATGCCATCATTGAAAATCGTCAAGCAATGGAAATGTGTACGATTCATCGTGACATTTTAAATGGAACCATGGATGCATTTGCGTCTGTTATATCTAATAATGTGAATACGGTGATGAAAACCCTCACGGTTGTGACCATTGTGTTAACGATCCCGACCCTTATTGCTAGTTTTTTCGGAATGAATGTGAAGGTTCCTTGGGAAGGAAACACAGTTGGTTTCTGGCTTGCTATTGCCATTTCAATTATTATTTCATTCTTTAGTGCCCTTTTCTTGATCAAGTACACAAGCAAGGTCAAGGATTCTAAAAAAAATTATCGTCGAAAAAGACGGATTAAAAAATAAATGCTGGATTAGAAAATGCTTGTTATGAGCATTTTTTATTGGAGAACTCTATGTTAGAAATTCAAAATTTAACGTTTGGTTATGGTGATAAGGAATTATTTCATCAGACTGAATTAAAAATATATAAAGGAGAACATGTTGGAATTGTCGGTTTGAATGGAACAGGAAAAACTACCTTTTTGAATCTTCTTTGTCACCGATTATTGCCAGATGAAGGACATATCTTATGGGATCGAAATATCAGTTTCTCCTATTTGGATCAACATCTAGCGATTTATGATGATCAAACAGTCAAATCTTATTTATATGATGTTTATTCGACACTTTTTCAAAAAGAAGAAGAAATGAATCGATTATATCAAAGTCTTGAAGTTGTAGAGTCTTCTCAATATGATAAGATTCTTGATAAAACTTATCGCATTCAAAGTGAACTTGAAGATCGTGGCTTTTATATGATTAAGTCTAAAATTGGAAATGTGATCAATGGTCTAGGTATTCATATTAAAGAAGATCAACTCATTCGTCAACTAAGTGGTGGACAACGAGCTAAAGTCTTTTTAGGGAAAATGTTACTAGAGGAAAAAGATGTTCTTATCCTTGATGAACCAACTAATTTTTTAGATGCTGTTCATGTTGAGTGGTTGATGAAATTTTTAGTAGGTTATAAAAATGCTTGTTTAGTCGTGAGTCACAATACTGAATTTTTAAATGGCATAGCAACCATCATTGTTGCTATTGAAAATAAAAAGTTGATTAAATATAAAGGAAATTATCAAGATTATTTAAAACAAAGAACTCTCAATATGGAGTCCTATGAAAAAGAGTATCAAAAACAGAAAGATTTCATTAAAAAAACACAAACGTTTATTCAAAAAAATATTGTTCGTGCTTCCACTACAAAACGTGCTCAAAGTCGTCGCAAAATGCTTGATAAAATCGATGTGATGGTCAAACCGCAAGCAGAACGAAAAGTAAATTTTCGCTTTGATTTTACTAAATCATTTAATACGAAAAGTATGGTTGTAAAAAACCTAACCATTGGCTATGATTATCCCATTTTGCAAAACATAAATATGGAAATCAATTTTGGAGAAAAATACGTAGTCATCGGGAAAAATGGAATTGGAAAAACGACCTTTATTAAAACCATTTTAGCTGAGATATCACCATTACAAGGTGAGTTTAGTGTGTCTTCATATAACGATGTCAGTTATTTTTCTCAAGAAGTTCCCATTACGGCCGTTAATGCTCTGGAATTTTTTCGAGAAGACTACCCAATAATGAACGATTTTGATATTCGAAATATTTTGGCACAATACGGAATTATTGGTGAACTTGCCACTAAACCGATGTTACAATTATCAGGCGGAGAGATTACAAAAGTTAGATTTGCAAAAATGAGTTTAACATCTTCTAACTTGCTCATTTTAGATGAGCCAACCAATCATCTTGATCGCAATGCGAAATCCTCTCTTTTTCATGCGATTTCTAACTACCCGGGAACTGTGATTTTGGTATCCCATGAAAAGTATTTTTATAAACAATTACAAATGAAAGAAATTAAATTTTAGGAGAATATATGAATATAAGAAATATTGCAATTATTGCCCATGTTGATCATGGGAAAACAACATTAGTGGATGTGTTGTTAAAGAAATCATCTACTCTTGCTGATCGAGAAACAATAGAAGAACGAGCAATGGATTCTAATGCCCTTGAACGTGAGCGTGGTATTACTATTCTTGCGAAAAACACTGCTATACAATATAAAGAATATAAAATTAATATTTTAGATACCCCAGGGCATGCTGATTTTAGTGGTGAAGTTGAACGCATTATGACCATGGTCGATGGGGTGGTGTTGGTGGTGGATGCGTATGAAGGTCCTATGCCACAAACACGCTTTGTGTTAAAAAAAGCACTAGAATCTAATCTAAAACCGATTGTTGTAATTAACAAAGTCGATAAAGATAGTGCTCGCCCTGAAGAAGTGGTGGATAAAGTATTAGATCTCTTTATTGAATTGGGAGCCAGTGATGAGCAGGCTGATTTTAGGGTTGCTTATGTTAGTGCCATTCGTGGAACTTGCAGTTTAGACCCTGATTATCTCACTCAACAAGATTCATTTCAACCGTTGCTTGATTTAATTGTTTCAGAGATTCCAGCTCCGGGAGTTAATCGCGAAGGATCTTTGCAATTTCAAGGGGCTCTTCTTGATTATAATGAGTTTGTTGGAAGAATGGCTATTGGACGCATTAAACGTGGAACCCTAAAAAATGGGTCGATTGTTTCTTGCGTTCGTAATGATAATAGCATTAAACAATTTCGAATTCAAAAATTATATAGTTATTTAGGATTGAATAAATCCGAAGTTGATGAAGCTTATGCGGGAGATATTGTTGCTCTTGCAGGATTACCTGACATTTATGTTGGAGAAACCATTTGTGATGTTGGACAAGAAGAAGCTCTTCCTCCAATTCATGTAAGTGAACCGACTGTTGAAATGAATTTTTCGGTCAATACCTCTCCATTTTCTGGAAAGGAAGGAAAATTTGTCACTTCTACAAAACTTGATGAACGCCTATTCCGTGAGACCCAAAAAGATGTAAGTCTCCGGGTAAATCGTATAGGAAACGGCGACGAGTGGATTGTATGTGGAAGAGGAGAACTTCATCTTGGGATTCTTATCGAAAATATGCGACGTGAAGGATATGAGTTTCAAGTTGCAAAACCTCGTCCCATTATAAAAATTGTTGATGATGTAAAACATGAACCTTTTGAATTTGCTCAAATTGATGTTCCAAATGAAGTGGTTGGATCAACCATTGAATTATTAGGCAAACGAGGGGGAATCCTTGAAAATATGCAAAGTAGTGTTTCTGAAACACGCTTGATTTATACGATTCCATCGCGAGGCTTGATTGGTTTATCAACGGATTTTATGACTACAACTAAAGGATATGGAACGCTTAGTCATAACTTTCTCGATTTCCGTCCTATTGATAGTTATGATGTGGGTGAACGTAAATTAGGAGTGTTAGTTGCGATTTCAGATGGGACTACTACTGCTTATGCAATTGGTGGAATTGAAGATCGGGGTGTTCTTTTTGTTGAACCAGGAGAAGCCGTATATGAAGGGCAAATCATTGGTGAATGTAATAAAGAAGACGATTTGGCTGTGAATATTACTAAGGGCAAAGCCATGAGCAATCAAAGAAGTTCCAATAAGGATAATACGGTCGTATTAAAACGAGCTCGAAAAGCACCATTGGAAGTTTGTTTAGAATATATTAACGAGGACGAATTGGTGGAAGTGACCCCTCGTAATATTCGTTTACGGAAAAAGATTCTTCATACAGATTCACGCAAGAAATCTGATTCACGCAAAGGGAAAAAT
>JBAYFA010000012.1:0-13015 GCA_041667425.1 Bacilli bacterium | reverse complement strand
TTCTTCCTTAATGTCAATTTTTAATCGTTGGGCTTGTTGAAGCCCAATATTAAACAATTCTGTTCCAGTCAATGGTTTTGATAAACCATAATAATTTTCAATAAGCTCCGCTTTGTGGAGATTACCTTCATTCTTAGAAATAATCAAGGTTGTGATATTAGATCGTTTAGCATAGAGTGCCGCAGAAACCCCTGCAGGTCCACTTCCAATAATAATAATGTCATAATTCATGATAGCACGTCCTCTCTTTTCTATTTATTATAGCACATTTTTTCTATTAGGGAAACTCTTTTTAAAGACTCAGCATTTTCTTTAAAGCGGCTTTTGGCTGAAAACCCACTGCTTGTTTAATTATTTTTTTGTCTTTCATAACAACCACCGTTGGAATAGAGAACACTCTAAATTGTGAAGCCAAATCTTGTGCTTCATCAACATTAATTTTTACAACTTTCACAGTGCTCGGAACTTCATTTGACAATTCTTCAACAACCGGTCCCAACATCCGGCACGGTCCACACCAAGGGGCCCAAAAATCAATCAGAACTGTTTTGTCTGATTCCATTACTTCTTCATTAAAATTTTTACTAGTTACATGTATAATCATTATAAAATCCTCCTTTGATTTACCTTATTATACACCACCATATTTTCTTTGTCAGTGACAAAGTCACACAATTGACAAATAGTTCTTATTTTTGTATAATACACTGAAGGTGTATTATATGAATATTGAAAAGACATTACAAAACAGTTTCTCCATATGGCCAACACTCACATCCAATGAAAAGAATCTTCTTTTTTCTGCCTGTGAAGTTAGAGAATTTCATAAAGGAGACATCATTCATCGAGGTCATTTTGATTGCACTGGACTCATCATCATTGAAACCGGCAGCCTGCGATCCTATATTACGTCTCCCAATGGAAAAGAAGTTACTTTATATCACTTATATCGACATGATATTTGTCTTTTTTCAGCAAGTTGTTTATTAAAAGACATCAATTTTGAAGTTGAAATTGCCTGTGAGGAAGAAACAACTTGTTTATTAATCCCAACCTCTCAATATGAAACTATCATTAGTACCTCTAGTACCATTTTTCAATATACCAACACCATATTAGCTGAAAAATTTTCTAATGTGATGTGGCTTTTAGAACAAGTGGTGTTTTATAGTTTTGATCGCCGCTTAGCTGAATATCTCATCAATCAATCTTATAACCGTGATGAAGACATCCTTCCTTTCACTCATGAAAAGATTGCAAAAGATTTAGGAACAGCTCGCGAAGTTGTCAGCCGTATGTTGAAATACTTTGAATCAGAACACATGGTTCGACTTGAACGAAACAAAATATATATTATTGATTTGCAATTATTATCTCTTGTTTCAATAAAATCATGAAAACGATTTTTCAATATTGAATCTTTTTAAAACCATGATATAATGTATCATCAATAGGATGTGATGATATGAAAATATTTGGTCTTCGAAATATAAAAACAGCAATTGCTGTTTTTATATGTTTAAATACTAGTTTGTTATTAATACTTTTATTTGGAGAACCATTTGCAATCACTTGGTTTTCTCCGTTTTTTGCAGGAATTGCTACAGCTTACTCAGTTCAATCTAGCAATCATCACAGTGCGACCCTTGCCCGCAATCGTGCAGTGGGTTCCATTATTGGAGGTTTTTATGGTCTTCTCATTTGCTTAATTTTTGAAAATGCTTCTTTCTTATCAAAATTAGACCCTTTATTTCACCGATTTATCTTCTTCATCATTATTTCGATAGCAATATTACCTCTTATCTTATTGACAATCAAAGTCAAACAAGCAAATGCAACTTTTATAACTATTCTCACTTATTTAAGTGTCACCATTTCAATTCGAAACAATTTACCCGTCACTTTCTTCGCATTCAATCGTATTATATCTACGATTTACGGAGTATTAATTGCTTTATTCATTAATCAATTTCGTCTTCCTCGTCATAAAAATAAAGATATTTTGTTTGTTAGCGGACTCGATGGAACACTTCTTCAAAAAGACCAACACCTTTCTGGCTTTTCTAAATATCGATTGAATCATTTGATCGATCGTGGCGCTAACATCACCATTGCAACAACTCGAACGCCTTCTTCTCTCTTTGAAATCATTCAAGATGTTCATTTTGAATTGCCACTAATCATCATGAATGGAGCAGCAATTTATGATACGAAAACAAAAAGTTATCAAAATATTAGAGCCTTGAATCAAGAGGCAAAAAATGGAATATCACTATTTTTAAAATCGCATTCACAATATGCTTTCATTTATGCGATTATTGATGATACCTTGGCTGTATATCACACTGAATTACCTAATCCTGCTCAAAAAAAGTTTTATAACGATCGTAAAAATGATTTCTTTAAGAATAATATTCGCGGTGAAGTTGATTTAAACGAGTCTATTATCTATTATATTTTAATTGATCAATGTGATATAATTCGGGCAATGCAAAAAGAATTAAAAGCTTGTTCATACTCATCAGATATCTCTATTCACGTATATCCCTTTGAAGATATGCAAGGATATTGCTACATGAAGATCAACAATCGAGATTCCTCAAAACAGTCATCCATTTCATACTTGGTGTCCGAATATCATCTTCCTAGAGTGGTCGCCTTGGGAGCAAAAAATTTTGACATCCCAATGATGATTACAGCTGACTATTCAATTGCATTAACCAATGCTGATCCAGAAGTCAAAGCCATTGCTGATCTCATTATTCCCTCTGACCAACCCAATGATATGGTTCAAATGATTGAAAAAATATTTCACACAAAAAACTTTGACATTCTAAATCACATACTCAATAAACATAAAACCCATTCAAAATGAATGGGTTTTATATTTTTTTCATAAACAAATATAGGCTTCTTTATTTATAAAATTTCATTGTGATAAACTCATCATCTTTTGCTTTCGCAAATACTCTTTGAAATAGACTTTGTAATTCAGACGAGCCAAAGTCAGGATAATATTCAGATAAATCAGGGAAAGATGAAAGGGTCTCACTCCAATCCGTATTTATCACTTCGTCCATTGAAACTTTTTGAAAAATAGTTCCAACACTTAACGTATCCAATATACTATAATAATCGCTTAGCCATGTTCTATCGTCATCAAGAAAATGAGCATCATTGTTTACTGCAATATCAAAATACCATTTTGCTTCTTGTTCATCGATTAAAAACACTTTTATATCAACCTCATCTTCATTGACGTATTTTACTTCATCATTATCAACAACACCCGTCCAATAGGTTGACCCAATTTGAATATACTTAGCAAAAACTCTTTGATTTGGAGTACCAAAATCAAAAATTAAAAAATATGGATTATCTTCTGACAGTCCTTGTTCATCCCCTATTTCGATTTCTCCCCATATAGATGGCAAGTAATATAATTCAATTAACATTTTATCAATATTATATGGTTTTTCACTATAATATTCAAATGATGCCTTAGCGACATAAGTGTCATCCACCAAAGAATATCCTACTGGTGTTGAGACAAATGTCATTTCTTGTTTTCCACATCCGCTAAACACCAATCCAACAACAACAATTAAAAAAGCAATACTTATTCTTTTCATACACACCTCCGTGAATTTTTATAATTAATTACATCTGTGAAATTAAAATTTAAAAATTATTTCATAAAATCATTATAGTTTATAAATACACTAGAATAAAAAACAAGGGTATTCGAACAATAATTATTAATTTATGATTCTTTTATCCCTCTTTCTTTTTAAAAAATAGCATCTGATTTGTTAAGAAAATCATAAAGCTATATATTATAATTATATACTTATTCCTTAAAAAATACAACAAAAAACAAAAAATAATGATGAGTTCGTCTCACATCATTTATGTTCTTCCAAAATGAAATATTATATAGATATGTATTGGATTTCTTTACATAGTTCACTAAAAATTTTCGATATTTATATTAAAAGTTAAAATGAACCAATATCTAATAGAGTTGTATCATTAAGCATGTATCTTTACAGTCATTACAATATAAAAAAGTGATTTATACCTTTTAAGATACAATCACCTCTTATATAATTTTATGCATGTTATCAATTGTTATTTATTTCTTTTGATGAACTTCTTTCCAAAATCTTTCACATCGTTACATACTCTATCCTTTCGACTATCTTAATTTTTCTTACTATAGTCGATACATTAGAGTCATAATTTTATTGGATCATCTTAATTTTTTACTTATAAATTTCTTCATTAATTATGCTGTTCCCATCAAATTAGAAACTAACACATGCACTTAAGCGCATAAAAATCATATTAACAAATAAAAATAATAAATACAAAGTTTTAATATATATAAAAAAGCCATTTTCACTTGTTCGATAAATGGCACGGTTTAACCCCTTTATTAATATAGAAATAAAATTAGTATAATCAAGATGGCGGAGGAGAAGGGATTCGAACCCTTGC
This sequence comes from Bacilli bacterium, assembly GCA_041667425.1. Classification (GTDB taxonomy): domain Bacteria; phylum Bacillota_I; class Bacilli_A; order ML615J-28; family CAG-698; genus JAQVOS01. The sequence goes on along the minus strand of JBAYFA010000012.1, from coordinate 8,515 downwards.
ATCCGTGAAGACCTACTAGCTTTCGAGGCAAGCCCCTTCGACCACTTGGGTACTCCTCCACAATTTAGAATATTTCAATAGTAACAGGGCAATGATCACTCCCAAAAATATGAGAATGAATTTCAGAATGAATTAATCGGTCTCGCAATCGATTTGAAATGATAAAGTAGTCTATCCGCCATCCTGCATTATTGGCGCGAGCATTAAAACGATAACTCCACCAACTATATTTGATGGAATCAGGATGCTGATATCGATACGTATCCGTAAATCCAGCATCAAGTAATGATTGAAACTTGATTCGTTCTTCCATAGAATATCCTGGATTGCGTTCATTTGCTTTGGGATTTTTTAAATCTATTTCTTGATGAGCAACATTTAAATCCCCACAATACACAATGGGTTTAACTAAATCCAACATTGATAAGTAATTTCTCATATCGTCTTCGAATTCCATACGATAATCCAAACGAACAAGTTCCTCTTTTGAATTAGGTACATAAGCTGTTACATAATAAAAAGACGGATATTCTAAAGTTATCACTCGACCTTCATCATTGTATTTCTCATCAATTCCATAAATCACTTGTAATGGTTTTTCTTTCACATATATAAGGGTCCCAGAATACCCTTTTTTAATGGCACTAGACCAATATTCATAATACCCAGGAAAAGAAAATGTTTTTTGCTCTTCTTGCATTTTTGTTTCCTGAATCGAAAAAATATCTGCATTCATTGCATTAAAATAGTCACCAAATCCTTTGGTGATGCACGCTCTTAATCCATTGACATTCCACGAAACAAGCTTCATAATAACCTCACAAATACTACCCTATTATACCACCTGTTTTTAAAAAACTCAATGCATATCGTCGTCAATGCAGTTGACAAGTCGTGATTTTCACTGTATAATAAAAGAAATCTTAGTAATTTGACACCTTAAAGGAGAAAAAATGAAAATTTATACTCATACAGGAGATCACTTAACAACTAGTATTCAAAAAAAACGTGTTTTTAAAGATGATGACGCCATTGAAGTCGTGGGAAGTATTGATGAACTCCAATCTATTTTAATGGTCGCTCATAGTTTTACTGATTTTGAAAAAATTAGAACTGTTTTACAGTCTGTTTGTCAAGATTTGTTTGAGTACTCACAAGATCTTATCGCCGAAGGATCTGACTTTCCGACTTCAAAAATCAAAAATATCGAAAAAACTATTGATGATTTTTCATCAAAACTTCCAAAATTGACAGAGTTTATCCTTCCTGGAAAAACAAGATCATCTTCTTTAATTCATTATGCTCGAACCGTTGCAAGACGCTGTGAACGCGTAATTGTACGCTATGCGAAAAATAAAAAAATAAATGATACGCTACTTCAATATATCAATCGAGTCTCTGACTTGCTATTTGTCCTCGCTCGAAGCGTTGAAGAGAAAACATCGCTATAGAAAACTCATCCTAATAAGGATGAGCTTTTTTTATGAATTTAAATTATCAATATGAACAGGAAGGATGCCAACAGCCTCAAATTTTCCCAAGAGTAGATCCATAATTGCTTGAACAGAACTTTGAAAATACCCATAAGTACATACATAATGTTCCACTCCGACATACATTTGATAATCATATGGATTTCGAAGAGCTACTACCAATAAATTAAAATTTTCTTTGGCCAACTCATTTATGAGGGTAGCTTGTGAGGCTGATACATTTTCAACAGCAATAACAACTTGACTATAGCCTTTGGCTTGGTTTACGATGGTATTTATTTGTGTCGTAGTTAAAGTAGAACTAATCACATTTGCATCCACATCCTCAACTCCGGCTTGTTGTAAATAATTTGCCCCAACCATAGCAAGTGAGTTGGCGGTAGTGTTAATTTGATAGCCATTTTCCAATGGATAACGAGTGCAAACGGTCGAAATCAGTAATGTTTTTTGTTCCTTTTGAAACCAATCAACATGGCCTATTGGCATGGTAATACTATCTTCAACGAGCGATTGATTCCAAGCACGATGTGTTGCAAAAAGACTTGTTGAGACATCTTCTCGTGGTAGATAATCTTCAAATAATCCATATTTTATTTTCTTTTCCAAAATACGTCTCACCGACGCATCAATTCGTTCTTCTTTTAGTGTCCCCTTGTCTAATGCTTCTAAAATACCTTCTATGGCTTGAAGTGATGTGGAAGTCGATTCAGCATATAATAAAATATCAACGCCTGCTTGAACAGCAAGAACAGCTGCTTCTGCTGCTGAAAAATTGTTTTGAATAGCATTCATTCGCATTTCATCCGTCATGATTAACCCTTCATATCCAAGGGTATTACGAAGAAGCTCCGTCAATACTTTATAAGATAGAGTAGCCGGATAATCCGAATCAATCGCAGAAAAAATAATATGAGCAGTCATGATCGTGTCAACACCTGCTTCAATAGCATCTATAAATGGAGCTAATTCAATGTCATAGAGTCGATCCAAATCATGAGGAATCATTGGAAGCCCATAATGGCTATCAATAGAGGTATCTCCATGACCTGGAAAGTGTTTGACAGTCGCCATCACTTGAGAACTTCGCAGTCCTTCAATCATTTGTAATCCGAAATCTGACACTGTTTGAGCGTCATCAGAATAACTTCTTATCCCAATCACAGGATTATCGGGATTATTATTAACATCTAACACAGGAGCAAGATTGGTATTAATTCCAAAATGGCGTAACTCCATTCCAGAATATTGCCCAACTAAATAGGCATTATGTGGATCAAGAGTAGCGGCAAGGGCCATATTTCCGATAAAATGTGTGGCTTCACCAGCAAATCGTACGACCATTCCACCTTCTTGATCCATAGAAATAAAGGCTGGAATTTTAAGGGTGGACATCACTTTATTTTGAATCTGTCTTGACATCTCTGATACTAAAGAATCATCGGCAACATTAGCACCAAAATAGATAAAATTACCAAACCTGGCTGTGTCAATAGCTTGATTAAGTGAACTTGGGACAGAGGTTCCATTAAATCCAACCATAAACATTTGACCAACTTTATCTTCCAACGTCATTTCATCAATGATTGCTTGAATTCGAGCAGAAGTGACTTCATCTATTTCATCAACAATGGGATCTTCATCAGGTTCTCCAACAACGGGGTCATCACCTGGCTCTTGAATAACGGGGTCATCATCTTCTATCGGAATATTTTTAAGACCACATGCCCCTAATGTCCAAAGTGATAATATCATCAGCAGTAAAAAAAGAATTTTTTTCATTTTTGCCTCCATAGAAAGAATTACTTATTCATTTTAACATAATTAATGGAACCTTGTCAAAGAAAGAATAAAAGATAACATCCCCTTTTTATAAGGGGATGCCATTTAATCATTTAATTTAAATTCGAAGACAACACAGTTGTGATCACTATATAGAAAATTCACATCTTCTGTTCCAAGAGTGACAATATTATTGACCGATACAATCGATATATTACTAGAAATAATAAATCCATCCACACTCACCGTATAATTAACGCCAGGAATATAGCTCATGTCGGTACTTCGACAAGTAGGATTCAAATTAGAAGAAGCGAATGAATATCCAGTGGGTAATTGACTTGATTCTAAAACATACACCCATTCAGGTATTTTTTGTTCTGTTGGAAACGTATTGAGCGAAGATGCAATGTCATGATTGAAATCTCCTCCGACAATTACATAGTGACCCAAAGCTGCTTCGGCTTCCAAAATAGAATTCAACAAGACTAGTTGAGCTTGCCGAATGATTCCTCCTTCATCATAAGCAGACAAGTGAACATTTATCAACACCAACTCATGTCCTCCAGAAACAGGAACCCGACTAATCATAAAGCAACGATCTAAATCAAAGAATTTATTTGGAAAAGATTCATCAATTGGAAGTTTATAACGAACACTTGATGTAATTTCGTATTTTGAGAATGTAGCAATTCCAGCTTCTGTCGCTCCATGAGGATCAAATATAGGATAGAATAAAAAAGCTGAATGAAAATTATGAGCAAAACTTGTTCCATATTGTTCAAACGCATCTTTTAACATTTTATATTGATTAATATGGTGCGATCGAGTCGCATCAATATCAACTTCTTGAAAAAACATAAAGTCAGGGTCATATTCAGAAACCACCCGAATAGCACCATTCGTATTTGTATGAACGATATCAACGGAAGCGGCTTTTGAACCAGTTCCCACAATTTTTTCTCCATCTAGCATTTCTCCACTATCCATGAAGAAAGAAAAATCACGAGTATATGCACCAAACCCAATATTAAAGGTACTAATGGTATATGAAGTCTCAGTAACAACCGCACCTGATTGATTGGCTTCAATTTGGTCGGTTAAATCTAATTCTTCAGGCAACCGATAATATTGAATAGATATATAGCCAATATATCCACCTACTACAATAATCAATAATCCAATCAGTGATAAAACACTAATCAAAATCCATTTAAGAAATTTAATCTTCATATATACTTCCTTCTTTATTCATAATTTTTTGGCGTTTCTTGATGATTCAAAACCCGCATAGCGCCTTGTGCAAGTGATAATAATTCATTTTCCCCGGGATAAATCAAAACCGGTGCAATAAACTGTGTGCATTTTTTAAGTTGAGTAGTTACGTATTCATCGTGAGCAAGACCACCCGTTAGAATAATATAATCGACTGCTCCACAAAAGATCGTAGAAACGGCTCCAATTTCTTTTCCTATTTGATAAATCATCGCATCATAAATGAGTTTGGCATACATATCCCCCTCATGAATACGTTTGACAATTTCGCGGGCATCCGCTGATCCCAAATAAGCAACGAGTCCACCTTTTCCATGATTCATTTTGATAACCTCATCTAGTGTATATTGTCCTGAAAAACACATTTTATATAGTGGCCCCATCGGAACGGTTCCACTACGTTCTGGAGACATCGGTCCATCCCCGTCTAAAGAATCATTGACATCAACAACACGTCCATGACGATGCGCTGCCACACTAATCCCACCTCCCATATGAACAATAATAAGGTTAAGATCTTCATATCGTTTAGCCACATCATGGCAAGCTCTTCTTGCTATAGCTTTGTGATTTAAAGCATGAAAAATGGATTGACGTTCAATTATAGGCATACCCGAAATACGGGCAATATCTTCCATTTCATCGACGACCACAGGATCAACCGTATAGGCTGGAATATTAAGTGATTGCGCAATTTCATCAGCAATAATAGCCCCTAAATTACAAGCATGTTCTCCTCGCAAAGCCAATTTTAGTTCTTTAATCATGAGATCATTAATAATATATGTACCACTAGTAAGGGGACGAAGAATTCCTCCTCTTCCACACACAGCATCAAGTTGATGAATATCAAATTGATGTTCTTCTAAAAAATCAAGAATCATTTGCTTGCGAAAAGTATGTTGACTTGAAATGATTTTAAATTGCTGAATCTGAGCCGTTGGGTGGATAATGGTTTTTTCAAGAATGGGTTCTTCATCTCGATAAACCGCAATTTTTGTTGAAGTTGAACCTGGATTAATAACTAATACATATTTTGACAAAATACCACTCCTTTTAGAAAACGGTTACATAAATATTATATCATTTTTACAAAATCTTCACAACCAATATAATATAAATAAAACAGCCTCTATATTTATTATAGAGGTTGTTATCTGATTTTATCAATAATTTTTTGCACTAAATATACCATATGTTCAAGCGGAAGTCCAACTTCACCTTCTATTTGCCCTTTATAATATGGTAAGTGAATAAATAGTACTTTCTCCATGATGGATAGTGCCTGATAATACGTACTATTACACACAAATCGACCAGGATCAGTACTAACGATGAGATCATCTTCTTGAAAAGATTGAACCCATTCCAATAAGGGAAAAGGGGTTTGACAACTAGCTACCCCCGCTGATGAAAATGGCCAGTGATACATCTTAATTCCATCTTCATCACAAATAGTAGCATGAGCCTCATTATAAGCGTTATATTCCAGTCTTACTTTGGATGTCTTTCCCGCTTGACCCATACAAACAAGAGCGTCTGGCTTATGTACTTTAATAATTTCTCGAATATGAGTAGCAGCCTTATCATATGAGACCGGTAGTAAAAATGTCTGGTAATCTTGTGATAAAAGGCGCAATACTTCCTGGCTCGAATTCGTAGCCAAATGATTAAATCCCGAAAAAGCAGTAATAATAATGTTCATCAACCTGTTTCCTTACGACTCTTTGGGTTGCTTTTGTGAAACAACGAGTTGTGGAAAAGGTATTTCAATATCATGTTCACGAAGAATGACTTGAACACGACGACGAATTTCTCGCTCAATCGCATAATGTTGTTCAACTTCTGTTTTACAAATCGCTCGAAGTCCTACCCCATTATCACCCAAATTAACCAACCCCATGACGATTGGTTCTTCAATAATGACAGGAAAATCATTTATAATAGGTTTTAATTCTTCAGTTAAAATTTTTATCACTTTAGCAGCATCTTCTTCATAAGCAATACTAATCTCAACAACTGCCATTGAATATTTTTGCGAAAAGTTGGTAATATTATTCACATCACCATTGGCGAGGATTTTAACTTCCCCTTTCCAATTACGAAGTTTAGTAGTTTTGAGCCCAATATCAATAACTTCCCCTTTAAAACCGGACACTTCAATGATATCTCCAACATCAAAATGATGTTCAAAAATGATAAAAGCACCACTAATTAAATCATTAATGAATTTTTGAGCACCTAACCCAATGACAAGTCCAGCAATTCCAAGTCCAGCAAGAGCGGGAACAACATTAACTCCCCACAAGGCTAAAACAACTAAAATAGCAATAAGGCCAATGATATATTTAATTATACTTGTTGTAATCTTCGCGATTGTTTTCCTTCTTTTTTGCATGGGTCCTACTTTGATGCCCACTTTTTTAAGTCCCATTTTACTTAAATTAATAATGAGAGACGCCACAAAGAAAATAGCAACTGATCCTATAATAATCCCGATTTTTTCTTCAATATAAATAAATCCATCTTCCAACAATTTAAGAAGAGTATAATCGATTCGATATTCCCAAATTAACATAATTCCAAAAATAGCTGTGAGAGTCATTATAAACTCAAAAAGAGCAGCAATAATATAGAATACCTTATAAATACTTTCTTTTTTTTGAAATACGACTTTTTTCAGCAGAATAAAAACTCCAATCATCGCGAGAATGATGATGGCAGTCAATACTGATTTTAATGAACTATTTAAAACCAAATACATAATAACCTCCTTATGATAATGGTTGTATTTCTAATATATAAAGAATGGACGATGTTCCATAACTTTGAAGTGTTTGCAACTTACATATATTTCCACTAGTGGTATTGTGTAGGAGCCAGGCGGTTCCGCTTTGATCTACTCCCAATAACATTAAGACATGAGAAGAAGTATACAAAAGGGTTCCTGGAAGTAAAGAAGAAATTGAACTGATTGCTTGCGAACTAATGGTCTTACCATACAAGTTGGTTGTGCGTTGGTTTGAGGTATTTCTTCCCATTTTAAACCCAAAGCATCCATAGATAGCCGCTTGAGTTGAAGAGCAATCTAATCCTTCCGGATTTTTATCCCCCCAGCTATACGATTTACCCAGTAATTTATAGGCTTGATGAAATAAAAGCCGATACGTTAAACTGAGATACCCAACATGATAACTTCCTTGCGGAAAAGTTAATAAACTAATAGACAAAGTCCCATTAGCATTGCGAGTTGGAAATGAAACTGTTTGTCCATCTTGAATGGGTAAAACGGTTCCCATTCGTACTGGAGCAAAGCCAATCATAATCAATGGGTCTGTCACAACAATAAACTCTTGTGGATCAACATAGTTGAGAAACATCGCTCGATTACATAAGGCAATATCATTTTGATGAACCCATCCTGCGTAATTAAACATGCGAATAAAATACCACTCTTGATCAAGACTTTGATGATAAATGATCATTGGAATACCCGCACCAAATCCTGTCTCTTGAAAGCGATCAACAGCCGCAGAATTCGCATAATGGTTCGTCGGGTAGGACCGAACGTTGGTGTGTTGTGTGGAAACAGCATATTGAATGTTCACTACCTCATCAATACCATTGAGATTGCGATTATTCAAAATAATTATTTTATCATTTGCCGATAAGACTTGATATGTAGACTGATGATAAACCGTATATTTGTCCATTAATTGATACGCATTAATCATCGTAGTGATGGCTGCTTTAGACGTGACTTCACTCACTTGAGCTAAATCAAGCGTGTTGGTCTTTTCACTTGACAATACTGTTTGATTAAACGAATCAACCTGTGATGTATTCATGATAAGATCATCTTCGTTTTTTCCAAGAGAACGGACTTGAAGAGCAAAATATTCATCATCTTCAACCGTTAACATCTTTGCTTGAGTAATCACCACATAGGTTCTTGTCTCTTGATATGT
>JBAYFA010000011.1:0-13189 GCA_041667425.1 Bacilli bacterium | reverse complement strand
TTTCATAATTTTCTCCTTTATTGCAAGTATTTTCCAATACCATTGGTCATGACATCGCTATACGATGGCATATTTTGAATGATTAAACTTTGATTATCTTGATTGGTTGGGTTATAAATGGCATTATAACTATCAACGATTTGAATAATAGTGGCCATATGACGAGCAACCCGTTCATGAATAGTCGTTGGTCGTGCGGCAAGTAGGCCCAATTCTTCTGCTTTTTGATAAAACTTATCTTCCCCTGAAACAATAAGATCTTCTGTAAATATCCCATGAATTCTTCCTTGAGACGCATTTGATGTTTCACACAAGAAAGCCAGAGTATCGGTATATAATCCCAATTCACGATGAGATAGTCCTCGTAAATTCGAAGGAGATGTTTCAGTTTTAATAGTAATTCCTGCTAACTCTAAATAAAGATACGCATGAGAGGCAATATTCATCGCTGCCCCTGGATGAGCAACAATAGCATTGTTGGTCATATATTCAGGAGATGCTTCATGAAGATCAATAGTCATGGTAATATCATTTTGAATGATTAGTTGCGTAATCGCATAAGCAACTCGTTCAGTATAATATCCATCAATACGTCCAGGATAACTACGATTAAGATTTCTAGTATCTTGGTTTGATAATTTTTGCCCCGACGCGGGATGTACAAAAATATCAGGATTTGGCCATTGATCAACAAAACTTGTTGCTCTTGACCCATACTTAAAGGTTCTCACTCCATTATCGGTAGGGATGTCATAATACATCGGAGATCCTTCTTGAGGGTTCGTTGCTGAATAAGCACTACGGTTGGCTTCAGTAATAATATAAACGGTGCCAACTTCTACTTCCAAATTTTCCAAAAATAAGACACTAGTGAGTTGTCCTGATGGTTCGTTGGGATGGGTTCCTCCAAGAATGAGTAAACTAGGTCCATTTGAAGAAACACTACCTTCAATAACAAAAATATCAGAATCGCCTATGGTGTTTATTAAATTCGGATTATAATCACTGAATTTTTCAACACGAGTCACATTAGGCCCGCTAAATTGATAATCATCATGTCGAAAATCATAATATTGTTTGCCAGTAACCCATACCACAACTAAACTACCTAACACTAATAGCAAAGTGATGATGAGATTTGTTCGTTTATTTTCTAATAAATTTCTCATATCTACACCTACTTAATCAACAGCAATCGCAGTAAAAATAAAATAATAGCGATTGCTCCAATAATTTTGTCTGTCCACTTTTTCGATGTAAAAATAATCCAAACGACCATAGCTAACACAAAGGCTAATATGATTAAATAAATTACCATTAAGATTGTATATAACATAAGGTCCTCACTTCCAAATCGTTGCGATGAACGTTAAAAATATAATGCTATATGCCAGAGTAACTCCGAGTGGTATCAAAGAGGCCTTGGTGATATTCATGTATTTTGGTTCATCAACAGTTTTTGCTGCCAACGAAGCAGACATTGCGGTTGGGGGTAAAAATTCTCCAATAGAAGCCATCAACGAAATAGTTGATGCCACGACAATTTGATTGCTTGCAAGCATGGACATAACAAATGGTCCACCGAGGACAGATGCCGATCCAAAAGCAGAAACTCCTCCAAATAAGGGAAGGGTGACAACCATCGAGGCAATTTTTAGAAAATCTCCTGGTAAGCTAATCGCATTAAGCACAAAATAGCCACGAACTCCATTTAAACTGATGGTTTGTATAAACATTCCAACCCCCATTAAAAGGGCAATGGCACCAAATGATTTATAAACTCCCGTTTTAGCGGATTGTAACACATTAAACTTTTTACCAAAAAAGAATGTTAAAACCGCACTAATCGTAAACACAAGCGGTAACCCTAATACCCCAAAAACAATCGGGAAAAGATTTTGTAAAAGAATTAAAAGAATTAAAACGAAAAGTGGAATAAGACTAGTCCAATTCACCTTTTCCTTCATCTCAAAATCACCTTTAATCGCTTCATAATCAATCTTTTTCACATATTTATATCCGAAGAAAAGAATTGTAAAAAAAGCAAGAGAAATACTTAGTAAGAGTAGAGGTAAAGTAAACCCAATATAAGGCATATCCACGATGTCGCAAATGACCATCACTGGAACATTAATAGGAGGCGCAATCATTCCGAAAATTGCTCCAAAAGCAACAATAGATCCAACCTTAACTTTCGGTATTCCAAGTTTCATCATAATTGGTGCAAGTAATACACCCGAACTAACAACAGACGCAACAGATGATCCTGTAATCATTCCTGGAAACATCAATACCATCATAAATGATATAAGCATTAAAATTGGTTTTTTATGAAGTTTTTCAACAATCTTAAAACTAATATAGTTCAATGCTTTACTATCTTCGAGTCCTTGCATAAAGACCATCGCCATAATTATGACAAGAATAGTATCTAAGTATCCAAAAGTTCCTTCGATTAAATGACGAAAGGGTAATCCCATGCCACTAATGAGCATTCCTACCACCGCTGAAATCATCATTGACAAGCCAGCATGAATTTTCAAACCAACCATGCAAATGATGAATACAACAATCATAACGACAAAATATAATAATTCAATTTCTAAAAACATATTTTTTTAATATCCAAGTGCCTTTCCATCACGACGAATGTCAGCTCCACCATGAATATTTCCAGTTAAGTAATCAATAGTAATTCCTTGAACTCCTCCAAAGAATAAATCAACATCATTGGATCCATGAGTAACAACATCGTAGCCCATTTGTTGTAAAGCAAGACGTGTTTCTTCTGAAATTCCATTTTCAACATCTAACAATTTCAAACTCGTGCTAGTCTCATCACTAGATTTTGCATAACAAAACACACGAGGAGCTTCAATCGCCGTTTGAATGTCCATTCCAAAATCCAACATATTTAGAATGACTTGAATCACAGCAGCAGGAATCCGCATACTACCTGGAGAACCCAATGTTGCAACAGGATCTCCATCTTTCATGATAATAGTAGGCATGATATGACTAACTGGTTGTTTTCCAGGTTCAATATAACTCGCGCTTGAACTAGAGAGAGAGAATCCACTAAGTTGATTATTCATATGAATTCCATATCCATCAATAACAACACCATTCCCAAAGAAATAGTTAATGGTTTGCGTAATCGAGGCAATATTACCATCTTTATCAACAACGGAGAAAGATGTCGTTGAATAATGCTCATCAGCTTCATCAACTTGATAAGAAACAGGACTTGTTGGCATATACTCCCATGGGTTTCCATAAACTCCTGTACTACTAGATGAAATTGGAGAAAAAGCTGTATTGCTTTGATAATATTGATCAAACCGTTCTGCAGCATATGCTTTCGACAAAAGCCCAGCAAGTGGCACATCAACAAATTCTGAATCTGCAATATATTTACGCTTATCACCAAAAGCAAGTTGCATCGCCGTTGCAATAACATTGATATATTCAGGAGAGTTGTGGTCTAACTCCGCCAAATCTCCATAATGTTCTAACATATTTAATGTTTCGATGAGTATAATTCCACCAGAAGATGGAGTATTGACACTTACAATATCATACCCCTTATATTTTCCTTGTGTAGGAATCGCAGTTTTAGTAAAACCATTGGCTTTATCTAAATCAGCAAGTGTAATCAATCCGCCCTCACCTTGAATAGTATCGACAATCGCTTGGGCAACAGCTCCTTTATAAAAACCATCACGACCTTGATCACGAATTAGTTTTAATGCTTCAGCAAGATTTTCTTGAACCAATAAATCCCCTGCTTGAAGTGGGCTAATTCCATCTAATGTATAAACGGGAATTGTTTCCGCACGCGTATCACTTCTCATTAATTTGCTGAATTGATCGCCAATCGCATTGGCCAGTTCTGGAGTCACTTTAACACCATTCTCAGCATAATCAATGGCGGCTTTCATCACATCAGCCCGCGTTTTAAGACCATGATTTTCGAGAATCGTTAATAATCCATCAACTTGAGTAGGCACTCCACTAGATTTTGCATAATCATCTAAATCAGAATCACCATTAACAAATGCACTAGAATTCCCGGCAGCAGGAACAAATTCTCGAAAGTTATAAGATAAATAGTTACCCGTTGAGGCCTCATATCCCAACATAATTCCTCCGCCTCCTAATCCTGACGCATTAGGTTCACAAACACCTAAAGCAAAGGAGATAGCGACGATTGCATCAAAAGCATTTCCACCCGCTTTTAAAACATCTAGTCCAGCTTTTGCAGCATAAGGATTTGCAGCTGCAACCATACCATTAGTTCCAATTGCATCTCGAACGGACAAATCTGTAAAATCAAGTTCTTCTTCAGTGGGTGTTTGCTTGCATCCCGGAAGAATAAGGGCAACAAGAATGATGATAATGGATAATAACCATCGATGATAATTTTTCATGTATTAAAGATCCTCCTTATGGAAACGCTTTCATTATATTGCAGCGTGTAATACATCATTATTATACTATACATTCACTATTTTTACAAACCATAATTTAATTTTTTATCACTTTTTCGATTAATAATTATATTGACTTGTTTTACTCTTAATGGTATAATAAATAAGTAAAAATTACTTACTATGATGATGATCCATCATGGCGGAAGGAGAAAAAAATGAAAGATAAAATCCATCCAAAGTATCATAAAGTCACTGTGACTTGTTCTACTTGTGGAGCAACATTTGAAAGCGGATCTGTTTTAAAAGAAATCAGAGTTGATACTTGTTCAAAATGCCATCCATTTTATACTGGAAAGCAAAAGTTTGTTCAAATAGCTGGCCGTGTTGAAAAATTCAATAAACGTTTAGCACAAAAGGAACAAGAATAACTACTAAAAAAAACGCTTCATTATCGAAGCGTTTTTTTATTTTATTCGTACGAATATTATCTATTACTTCATAAGTGGCCACTGTAGCGGCATACTTTTAACCTCAATCCACTCTTTGGAAACAGGATGACGGAACTTAATAAGATGACACCATAAATAGATAGGATCATTAGAGGTTCTCTTACTAGCATGATATTTTTCATCATTGACTATAGGATGTCCAATCGAAGCAAAACTAAGGCGAATTTGATGAAAACGACCCGTCAATAAATTAATTTCCATCAGCGTTTTGTGATCACGAGTTTTTAAAGGATGATAGATTAATTGAGAATTTTTTCCTGTCTCATCCACATAAGCAGTCCGAGTTACTTCATCTTTTTTAAGGGCTAGTTCTATCGTTCCATCTTCTTTAATCTCCCCTTCCACAAGCCCTAAATAGATTTTGTGGAATTGACGATTACGAATATCTTCACTCAATCGTGAAGCTGCTTTGGATGTTTTCGCCAAGATCATTACCCCGCCAACTGGACGGTCCAATCGATGAATGAGTCCTAAATAAACATCTCCTGGTTTGTGATACTTTTCTTTTAAATATTTTTTAGCAAGAACTGTCACATCCAAATCATTGGTATAATCTTTTTGACTAAGTAATCCCGGAGGTTTTTCAATCGCTAGAATATGATTATCCTCATACAAAATGACCAATGAATCATCCTTTGTCATAAGCTTCCTCAATCAATGAAGATAATTTTTCTAGTTCTTCAACACTTCGAAAAGTTCGACTAAACAATTTATTACGAATTTTAAAATGAATAATCAAAGACTCATCCCATTCTATTCGGCAAAATTGTTTGATTTTCCGAAAATTATATTGATTTTGTAAGCCCAATCCGACCACTTCGTCTCCAAGAGAAGTCAAAAATTGAAGTGTTTCTCGAAGTAGGGCTTGAAGATGCAAATCCGTAGGAAGATTGACTTGATAGTCTTGCAAGTGACGGCTAACATAAATCTTTTCAAAAAGAACAACCTCTTTTTCTAAAAATTGAACTTTAATAAGTTCAATAGGATAGGGAAGTTGGCGAATAGCATACCCATCATATTCATTAAAATCATCCCCTAAAATTAGTAATCGTGGAATCCATACCATCATTTTGGAATCAAATCCAGCATCTAATAAAAGCATTTTAAATTCACTCAAGTGTTCTTTTACATAATCTAATTGCATCAACCCTTTTTGAATGAGTTTATTATATTTTCCTTTTCGAAATTCCACTAATACAATTTGATTATTTTCATCAATAGCAATAAGAGGAATAAGATTAGATGGATCTAGTCTAGGGGCATAATGGGATGCAATGATACGAAGGCCCAACAATTGTTCGCTTGACTCATTGATGAGTTCTTGAAGGGCGGAAATTTGATAATCTTTAGAACTCAATTCTTTCTTCGTTTTATTAAACCAAACTCTCATATCACTCATAAATTCCCCTCCTTTTTCAAATTTTTAAAAAACGCTAAAGATTTTCTTTAGCGTTTTACAAATATTTGTAACGTTTTATCTTTTTATGATGGCGTTTAAATAAAAGTGTCAGTTCTTCGACTCCTCCTTCAATGAAGGAAGATTTGTTGACAATTAAAGCACCATATTTTGATATATACAAATAGAAACAACGCTTCGTTTCATTGATTTCTAAAATCGAATCCCATAAATACTCATGTGATTTTCCATTAATTTCATGGATAATTCCTTGATCAGATAAGGTAAGAACTTGTTTAGGGCCTTCATATTCTTTAAAAGATTGCTTTCTAACAAGTAATTTAATTTGAATTGGAAACATAACCAGAAGCATAATGGCAAATAAAATAAGAACAAGGCCCACTATCACTTTAGGAGTCGCTATTAAAAAATATGAAGCTCCTCCAATAAATAAAGTTGCAAACCCAAAGTATAGATATCGAATTTTATTTTTGACGAGTAGTTGAAATTGAAAAAACGTT
The DNA here is from genome assembly GCA_041667425.1 of Bacilli bacterium. Lineage (GTDB taxonomy): Bacteria > Bacillota_I > Bacilli_A > ML615J-28 > CAG-698 > JAQVOS01. Next base: position 6,330 of record JBAYFA010000011.1, on the reverse strand, counting down.
CTCAATTCTTGCTCGGTGTAATGAACTGCTACTTGAATCATTTATTCCGATTTTTCTTCTTTGGATTCATCCACTTTAACAGTGTCATCTACATCAACTGTATCGTTAACTTCAGTTATATCCTCGACCTTTTCAATTCTATCATTTTCTTCAACAATATGATCGACTTCACGAGCATTTTCAATATCATCAATAAATTCTTGATGTACAAACGTAATCGGTTTTGTAACAAGTTCTTTTTTGAAAAACTTATATGGTTTTACAGCAATCTTATCTGCTAATATGGCTTTTAATGTATCCATATCACCTTCTAATAAGGCATTTGGATCTTTATCAATTAAAATTAATTGTCTTTTCGCAAACAGATAATAGAATTGAGGAATTTCGTGGATCTTTGTGATTTGAACCCAATCGAAAGTAACTTCTTTATCGGGTTCACTAGCATAAGAAACAGATATGACATTGTCGTCAATACTGACTATTTGTTCACTTGGACGGCGAGATGAGAAATGAACAGCAATATTAGTATCTATTTTCTTTTCAATAGTGAATAAAGTATATAATAAATAAGCAGCAAACGCAGCCAAAGCGGCTGGTAAAAACCAATCAACTGGTTCTTGCTTGATCAATGGAAGTGCCAAAGCAACTCCTGATAAAGCAATACACAATCCAGCAAAGATTGCATATATTAACATAAAGTTTTTGCTCTTTAAATTGTACATATAAAAATACTTCATCGCTCTAAAATTAACTACATTTTTAACCTTCACATTTTTTTCCATATTAGACCTCCTATGGTTTCTATTATTATACCATAAATTATCATTTTTTTAAAGTGAAATCATTTTATTTACTGTTCTTTTAAGGTATAATATAGGAAGAGAAAGGATTTGATTATAATGAAAGTTTTTATTAGTGCCGATATTGAAGGAGTTAATCACATTACTCATTGGAATGAAACAGAATACGGGCATGCCCGCTATGAAGAATTTAGAATACAAATGACTGAAGAGGTCAACAGAGCCTGCATTGGAGCTCATAAAGCAGGAGCCACTGAAATCATTGTAAAAGACGCTCATGACTCAGCAATGAATTTAATTTTTAGTGATTTACCAGACTATGTGGTATTACACCGAGGATGGGAAGGTAATATTTGCTCAATGATGGCAGGACTCGATTCGTCTTTTGATGCAGCATGTTTTATCGGTTATCACAGCCCTTCACGCTCTGATGGAAACCCCTTATCACATACCATGAATACACAAATATTCCATGTGAAAATCAATGGCGTTATCGCCTCAGAATTTGATATCAATAGTTTATATGCATCTTATTTGAACGTCCCCATTGCTTTCTTATCGGGAGATTTAAATTTAACCAAACTAGTCAAAGGAACAAACAGTCACATTGATACAGTTGCTACCAAAGAAGGAGTTCATGGGGCTGTCATCAGTCGTCATCCCAATATCACTAATCGTGAAATTGAAGAAACCATTGAACGAGCATTAAAAAAAGATTTAACAAACAATATGGTCGCTTTACCTGCCTCTTTCGATGTTGAAATCCAATACCGAACTCACCAAGCTGCTTATCGTGCATCTTTCTTCCCAGGTTGTCAATTATTGGGAACAGATCGAATCACCTTTAAAAGTTCTAATTATTATGATGAGTTAACAATGTTTAAATTCAATTTATAAACGTTCTTTCAAGTATCTTCACCACATCAATATTTAAACATATTGTTATAAAAAAAGGTTCTCTAGTTTATTCTAGAGAACCCTTTTTTTAATATTTATCCACCATATCGTAATGACAGATTACATTCAATAACAACCGTTTGTCCAACGGCAAAATCTGCATTAGCTCCATAACAAGTAACCAACGCTGCGCGATCTGATTGGAATGAAGTGATTAAGAAATCACCTGGTTCTAATGTGATGACTACGCCTGCTGCTAAATCAGCTGCAGCAAAATTGGTTTTGACGACACCGTCGCTGCCTACAAGAATGACGCCGTATAAGCCTTGTCCCCAAGCAGTTCCTTGGTATCCATATAATTCATTAGAATTAACAACCACATTGGTATCATTGACATTGTGATACATCACTCCAGTTCCAGTGGGCGATCCTCCAGCAGCAACGGGACCAGCAAGATTGAGTCCATAATTAACTAAGAAGGCTTCCCCAGTGGTATAAGGTTGAACCACTTGCCAAGGAAGAACAGCTTCATCTGGTAACATTGCCCGTAGTGGAATATAAGCATTATAACCAATGAATAATACTTTCCCATTATGAGTTAATGTATATCCACTAAATCCATGTCCAGTTATAAATGCATCCAAAGTTACTGCTGGATATTCAGCAGTTTTTCCTTCAGCAAGGGCTGCAACATCTACTTTTAATGCTGCTAATTCTTGCTCAGCAATCGCAGAATCTAATAAAGCAAGGGTATCATAAACAACCAAGTTGCTTAGATCCGCTTTGTATAAATCAAATTGCGCAGGAGCAATCGTTGCTTTAGTCGTTGCATCTATTCCATAGTAGTTATAGTTAATAATAACATTGTCTACATTGGTAGCAGCACTATCAGATGCATTAATTCTATTTTGAAAATAGAATGTAACAGGATCGGCATCGATAAAGGCATTGTATTCAATAGTTGCTTGCCATACAATCGTTCCAGCAGCCCATGTAGTTGAATTAGTTACATTGGCGCGGATTGCAATATAGTTATAACAATCTTCAAATACATTATAACGAATATCAAAATATGCGTCTTTTTTTTCGGCATATCCACGAGTAGAAATTGCAGCAATTTTAGCACTAGCAGCTGTAGCTGCATTACTACCTACGTTTTTGAAATAGTTATTATGAATATTAGCATTTAATGCCGTAGTATACGTTCCTGTATAACTTCTAAAATATACTCCATTTAAAGCAATGTTTTCAAAATGATTATTCATAACATTAACATCGCCGTAAACACTTCCGTAATCAAAACGAATCGCATCACGGTCACCATCTTTAAAATAGTTTCCTTCAATAGTGATTCCAGCAACACATAGTGCAAACACGTTTGTATCACTTACATTCACAAATTTATTGTTAACAATTTCAAAATTATGTAACCATCTTGCATAAGGAACTAAATTCAAGAATCCTGGAGTCAAAACATCATTGATGGTAGAGATTCCATAAGAACTATAAGCTGCTTCTTTCCACGCAAGAGTCGCAGCATTGGTATCGTATACATAATTGTTTTCGAATACGAATCCATAAGCATCTCCTGATGGACCAAACATTCTGACACGAGACGCTCCAGTGAAGGAGAATCCTTTAATCTCAACAGCAGTTACTGTATTTAAATACCAAACTCCTGTAATAATAGCCGCAGTTTCTGAAGTTGCCAAGAAGGCAGCATCATCGTCAACTGGATTAATGGCCGCATTCGGTCCATATAAATTGACCAATTTTGTTATTTCAACTTGTTCATTATAAGTTCCTGGAAGAACATAAATGTTAGTTCCATTATCAGCAACTGCTAAGGCTTCAGTAATGGTTGCAAATGCGTTTAATCCGTATATATATTTAATACTTTCAGATTCAACGACTTCGCCGTTTACTTTTCCTACCCATGCATCATCAACAAATAAATCTTCTAGTTCTTCTTCAGAGCGATAGTAAGGTTCATAAGTAGTCTTTAAGAAATAAGTTGATTTCACTTCTGAGTCATATTTAAAGAAGTTTCCAACACCATTTACTACAAAATCACTTGCGATAGTACTATGATCTGCAATATGTGTGCATTGATCTGTGTCATCGCTCCAAGGTATTTCATGGAATATGTTATAATTCACATTGACCTCTAATTGAGCGGCAGTCGCACCTGTGGTATTTAATCGAATTTCATGCCATTCAGTGTTATATGGGAATTCATTGTATTGAATGTTAACAACTGATTTGACACCTTCTTTTGGAACATAATTTCGTAAATACATAAATCCATAAGTTCCAGTTCCAGCAGGATCAACTCCAATATTATTATAATTAATTTCTACACTAGTTGCACTCCATACAGTTAAATAAATTGGATATTGCGTGTTACCTACTATGACATTATGTTCAATAACAAGGTTTCCACGAACGCCATCTCCAGAATTACTGTTGGTATGTCCTTCTAAACGGATGGTATCGAAATATCCAACGAAATAGTTATTAGAAATGGTAAGGTTTTGAGCGTTATTAATACGAACACCACGATACCCAGTTCCTTTATTATCATCAAAATAAGAATTTAGTATTTGTACATTGTCGTTGACATCAGCTCCAGCAGCTAGACCAAAAAAGATAACGCCTTCGGATGCTGATACATTAGAATCAACAAAATATAAATTTTTAAGTACGATATCTTTTAGAGTAGCAGTCGAACGAATTTGACCACCAGAAATTTGTAATCCATCAAGAGTGATGCCTTCAACATCTCCTAAAGTAATCGTTCCTTTAATAATTGACTCCTCTTCACGATTTGTTAAAACAAATGCGCTTACACCTTGATTAGCACCTAGAATACTGATATTACTAATAGAAATAGTGACATCTTCTTCATACGTTCCAGCCATTACATAAATAGCATCATTGGCAACGACTTTGGTTAATGCTTCTGCTACTGTATTAAATGCATTATACCCAATCACAAATGTTCCAGAATATGCATCACAAATAAATGATTCATTTGCAACAAAATCTTTTGAAACGATATAAGTGGTAGTTGTAAATACATGTTCAGCTGCATAAACAGTAATCAATTGAGTTCCAACAATTAAATTATCAATCGTTGAGGTAATAGTCACAGTAGCAGTTCCAGCACTAAGGGCTGAAATAACACCTGTGTTCGCATTGATAGTTGCAACTGCTGCCGCATCAATACTATAAGTAACGGCACTCGCATCCGCAACTTCACCAGTTGCAGCAGACACCAATGCAATGGCTTGTCCAGTTCCACCTACAACAAATTCGGTTGGACCATCATAAGCAATGGCAGTCGGTTCTCCATAAACCATGACATTAAACTCACCTGTAATGGTGTTTGTTTTAGTACTGGTTGCAATAACCTTGACACTTCCTGCTTTAACGGCAGTCAACACACCTGTTGTTTCATCAATGGTTGCGATGGTTACATCGCTAGTTGACCATGTAATACCTTGGTTTGAACCTGCAGGTAAAACGGCCGCTGTATAAGTAGCTGTCCCAGCAACATCTAAGAATTCATCACCAGATATCTCAATACTAGCAGGTAAAATTTCTTCAAATTTAGCATATAATTTAATACTTTCATTAACAACAGTCACTGCTTCACCAGTGAATTCGGCATTAGCATACCAACCAATAAATCGATGTTCAGCTTTATAAGGAATTGGTAATACAGTATCTTTTTTCAGTTGAACTAATGTTTTACTTGCCGTATTATTGGCTTGATAAACATTTAAGACTCCACCCGTTAAGATGCCTTGATCAATCGATTTGATATCAAATCCAGAAAGACCAATCACTTGTCCTACTTGTAATGCAGCAATGGCATCATATCCGGCTTTATACCCGGAATGTGCAAAAATATAATATTCATATAATGATAAATCAGGATTGACGTTGGCACTTCCAGCAACCAATACTAATTTAACTTCATAGAATCCCGCATCATTCTTATTTAAGAATGCCCGGTTTTGCCAAACAGATGGACTCATATTTTTATTAGCATCATTTAAGAAGATATGTGTTAAATAGGATCCTTCTGTAGCAGATACATAATATCCACTCGCAGTTTCATCTAAAACAGCCGGGCTGATTGTAGTAATAGGTTCTCCCGGATATAATAGATCACTACTACTCAATGTCCATTCTCCACCATTAAGAACAAACTCAATAGTTGGATCTGGAGGAATAATAGTAACATCCATACGACCAACGACGGTATCCTTTGCAACAGACGTTGCAATGACTTCAACCACGCCAGCTCCAACCGCAGACAATACACCTGCTGAGGTGATGGTTGCTAACGCAGCATCACTAGTTGACCATGTGACTGCTTGAGAAGCAATAACAGGTAAAACAGCCGCAGTATATGTAGCAGTTTCACCAACGATTAAATCAGGATCTCCACTAACGGTTAGAGATTCAGGATCTGGAGCACTAATAGTGACATCCATTTCACTATAAACACTTGTTTTAACTGAGGTTGCACGAACTTTAATAGTCCCTGCCGCCACACCAGTTAATACACCTGCTGAGGTGATGGTTGCTATAGCAGCATCACTAGTTGACCATGTCACTCCTT
>JBAYFA010000010.1:0-13800 GCA_041667425.1 Bacilli bacterium | reverse complement strand
TACGCTTGGCTCGAGGTATGACTTATAAATCAGCAGCTGCGGGCCTTAACCTTGGCGGTGGAAAAACAGTTTTAATTGGAGATCCCAATAAAGTTAAAAGTGAAGCATATATTCGAGCTCTTGGTCGCTATGTTCAAAGTTTAAATGGACGCTACATTACAGCTGAGGATGTTAATACCAATACCAAAGATATGAATTATATTCGTATGGAAACTGATTATGTGTCAGGTATTGAAGGGAAATCAGGAAATCCTTCACCACTAACAGCATTGGGCGCTTTTCACGGGATTCGGGCATCACTTAAATTTAAATTTAAAACAGACGATATATCTCGTTATACATATGCGGTTCAAGGAGCAGGACAAACAGGATATTATCTGATCCAATATCTTTTAGAAGCGGGTGCCAAAAAAATATATTTCACTGAAATAAATGATCATCACATTAAGCGAATGGCAGAAGAACATCCTGAAGTAGAATTTGTTGACCCTGAGGCGATTTATAGTCAAGATGTTGATGTGTTTGTTCCTTGTGCCTTAGGGGCGGTCTTGAACGATCAAACCATTCCCCAAATTAAAGCCAAAATCATCGCTGGAACAGCCAATAATGTTTTAGCTGATGAAGATAAACATGGAAATATGATTCGAGATTTAGGAATTTTGTACGCACCTGACTTTGTAATCAATGCAGGGGGAGTAATTAATGTATATCATGAAATACATGAATACAATATTAATGTCGTTCACAAAGATATTGAAAAGATTTATGATCGTTTATTAGAGATTTTCCAAATTGCACAAGAGCAAAATATAAATACTCAAGAAGCCGCCAAAGTATTTGCTCGCAATCGTATTGCGGTTATTCAACAAATTCATGCCAATTACATTAAACCATAAAGAAGTGCGAATCACGATTGTGACAGGTCATTATGGGAGTGGAAAATCCGAATTTGCCATCAATCTGGCTATTCAAAAACAGGTTGATACATTGATTGATTTAGATATCATCAATCCCTATTTTCGTAGTCGTGAGTTAGAGCCATTCTTAAAGGAACAAGGAATTGAGGTCATTTCTTCACCCTTAGACAATGCTTTGGGTAGTGATCTTCCCTTTATTGATCAAAAAGCGTTTCGACCTTTTCATACCAATGAACGGGCAATTTATGATCTTGGTGGAGATAAAAACGGAGCCTTGGTTCTTCGGCAGTTTGAAGGTCTAATGAAAGATGCTAACTTTTTATGTTGTATCAATGTTTTTCGTGAAGCCACCTGTGATGTTCCATCGATTATTCAAATGATTCGCTCGCTTGAAGAAGCGAGTGGGTGTCGATTAAATGGGTTAATTAATAATTCAAATTTATTGCGAGAGACGACGCTCGAGGATGTCCTTCATGGACAGGCGATTATTGAAGAAGTGGGGAAAGTAACTCATTTGCCCCTTTGCTATACGGGACTGTGGGAAAATTTATCTCCTACAAACTCAATTTGTGGAGAGGTCATCCCGTTAGCGTTATATTTAAGAAAATATTGGTTATAAGATGATATGTTTTACAATAAACTAAAGGAGGTAACATGGTCAAAGGTAAAGTAACATTCGATGAATCGAAATGTAAAGGATGTGGACTATGCGTCGCATTTTGCCCCGTTAAAATATTGGCATTAGATCCGCGTCGGATGAACCAACACGGCTATCAACTCATAACTGTGACTGAACCTGAAAAATGTATTGGATGTGCTTTTTGCGCCATCATGTGTCCTGATTCAGTGATCACGGTAGAAAGGAATACCCATGAGTAAAGTGTTAAAAAAAGGAAATGAAGCCATTGCGATTGCGGCGGTCATGGGTGGGTGTGAAGCGTTTTTTGGGTATCCTATTACTCCTCAAAATGAGATTCCAGAATTTTTATCGCATTATATGAATGAAAAAGGGCTTGTGTTTGTTCAAGCCGAATCAGAAATTGCCGCGATTAATATGGTATACGGAGCCAGTGGCGCGGGAGCACGCGCGATGACATCGTCTTCGTCTCCAGGCATCGCCTTAAAACAAGAAGGTATTAGTTATATTGCAGGAGCAGAATTGCCATGTGTGATTGTCAATGTCATGCGTGGAGGTCCAGGACTGGGAGGAATTCAGCCCTCTCAAGCTGATTATAATCAAATTACACGGGGAGGAGGGAACGGAGACTATAATGTGATTAGTTATGCTCCTGAAAATCTTCAAGAAACCGTTGATATTGTTCGGGAATCATTTGATATTGCGGATGAATATCGTAATCCAGTTATGATTGCCGTGGATGGGTTGATTGGACAAATGATGGAATCGGTAACGTTTGATCATGAGATTCCTCATCGAGGTCCTTTTCCTAAAGAGTATGCAACACGAGGACGTCAACAAACGAATCACATCATTACATCTTTGGACCTTGATCCTAAAAAACTAGAAGAGCACAATCAAAAATTGCATGAAAAATATCAACTAATTTGTGAAAAAGAACAACGTTATGAATTGATTGGAATGGATAAAGCGGAGGTGGTCATTGTAGCCTACGGGACAATGGCCCGAATTTGTCGCTCAACCATTCAAATCTTACAAAAAGAAGGGGTTCATGTAGGACTGATTCGTCCCATCACGTTGTGGCCATATCCTATCAAGGCGTTTGAAGCGATTCCAACTTCAGCGACTTGCCTCGTGTGTTGTGAACTGAGTATGGGGCAGATGATTGATGACGTTAAAATTGCCAATGAAGGTCGTCTTCCCATTCATTTCTTTGGACGCAGTGGAGGAATGATTCCTGATCCAGAAGACATTGCCACATTTATTTGGGAGGTGAAACGATGAGTTCGATTGTTTATCAAAAATCAAAAGGGTTAACTGATCGTTCCCTTTCATATTGTCCAGGTTGTACCCATGGAATTATCCATAAATTGGTCGCTGAAGTCTTAGATGAATTAGGAGTTCTTGATCATAGTATTGGCATCGCCAGTGTTGGATGTTCGGTGATGAGTTATTTCTTTTTTAATTGTGATATGCAGCAAGCAGCCCATGGACGTGCGTGTGCAGTCGCCACGGGAGTTAAACGAGTTCGTCCCAACGATGTTGTTTTTACTTATCAAGGTGATGGTGATCTTGCCTCAATTGGCTTAAATGAAACCATCCATGCTGCCAATCGCGGAGAAAACATTACTGTTATTTTTGTTAATAATGCTATTTATGGGATGACTGGGGGGCAAATGGCCCCGACTACTTTATTAGGTCAAAAAACGACCACTTCCCCGATGGGAAGAACGTTAGCTCTTCATGGAGCTCCTATTCACATTAGTGAACTGATGGCAACTATTTCATTGGCTACTTATGTTGAACGAGTATCGACGCATAATCCTCAACACGTGAAAAAAGCAAAGGCGAGTATTAAAAAAGCATTTCAAAACCAAATAGATGGAAAAGGATTTTCGATTGTTGAAATATTGTCTACTTGTCCGGTAAATTGGGGAATGACTCCAGTGAATGCGTTAAAGTGGATGGAAGAAAATATGGTTAAAGTGTTCCCATTGGGATGCTTTAGGGATGGTCCGCTATGATGGAAGAAAAAATTCTTATTGCTGGATTTGGTGGACAAGGGGTCATGATGATTGGTCAATTGCTCGCTTATTGTGGGAGTAAATACGATTATAACAGCTTGTGGTTTCCGTCTTATGGGCCTGAAACTCGAGGTGGAACTGCTAATTGTAGTATTATTATTGCTAAGAATCCCATCTATTCACCGGTGTTTCAACAAGCTAATACAGTCATAATCATGAATCAACCTTCATTAGAACGATTTCAATCTCGTGTGATAAATGGTGGATGTTTATTGTATAATGCGTCTTTGATTGACCCTTTCCCTCTTCAAGATGGAATACAAGGGTTGGGGGTTCCTATTAATCAACTCGCGAATGAATTGGGAAATCTTAAAGTCGCTAATGTTGTTATGTTGGGGGCTTATTTGGAGATGTCTCGTTTATTCACTCTTGATGAAATGACAAGTGTGTTAATAGATTTTCTTCAAGATGGAAAAGAAAAATATATTGATATCAATTCCCAAGCTTTAATCAAGGGCTGGAATTATGCAAAGGAGTACAAGCGTGTTAAAAAAAGTATCTGATTTATTTTCAATGGTGAAAGACTTAAAATCAAAGAAATTGGTTTGTATTGCCAGTGCTGATGAAGAGGTCCTTGAAGCCATTCATGATGCTTGTGAAATGGGATCCATTGAAGCCACTTTGATTGGACCCCTTCCGGAGATTGCAAAAATCATGCATGAAAAAAAGTATCGATTAGAAGATTATACCATCATCGATTGTGATGATAATGAAAAAGGGTCAGAGTATGCCATGCAGATGGTTAATCGGGGTGAAGCTGATATTATTATGAAGGGGCTCCTCGATACTCGCGTTGTTTTAAAAGCAGTTGTTAATAAAGAATATGGTATTCGCAAAGCGGCTCTTTTAAATCATGTAGGTCTTGCCTCGTTTCCTCAATTTAATCGTACGCTGTTTTTTACGGATGGAGCGATGCTTATTGCTCCAAGTGTTGAAGATCGGATTCATATGATTCAAAATTCAGTTGATTTTATGCACCTTTTGGGATATGAACAACCCAAAGTTGGACTGGTGTCGGCGGTTGAAAAAGTGAATCCGAAGATGCAATCAACAGTTGATGCCCAAGCTATCGTAGAACAATATCGATCTGGACGAGTGACAGGATGCATTGTTGATGGTCCGTTTGCAGTTGATAACTGTGTGAGCGTAGCCTCAGCGGTCCATAAAGGCATTGTTAGTCCCGTTGCTGGATGGTGTGATCTTTTAGTATTTCCGACTATTGAAGCTGGAAACGTCTTTTATAAAACGGCGGTTCATTTAGCAAAAGCAGATGTCGCTGGTATTATCTTAGGCGCGAAAGTCCCCATTGTGTTGACTAGTCGGGCCGATAGTCGTCAAGCTAAATTGAATTCGATTATTTTATCTTGTCTTGTTAGCAAAAATTATTAATAAGCCACGCTGTGGCTTATTTTTTATAGACATTTAAGATGGCTTGTGTTAAAATAGAGAAGATGATTGTAACAATCTTATAGGAGGAATTATGAAACGCTTTTTTAGTTTATGTTTACTATTGTTGATTGGCTTGGTTGGGTGTACACCCTCGTTGGTCCCTACATCAACGCTTTATATTAAAGGACGTGTTCAAATTAAAGTGGGTGATACGACAATTTTAACGGCTAGCGAAGCCGATATTATATGGGAAAGTTTAAATGAATCGATTGCAACCGTGAGTGATGGCGGTGTTGTTGAAGGAAAGAGCGTTGGGACAACCTTTATTCGGGCCTCTTTAACAAATTCTGCGGCTGTTTTTGATCAAGTTACTTTGGAGGTTATTCCGAGTAATATTGACATTCCTGACGATGATGATCCCATATTTAATCCTGATGAAGTCAATGTAAAATTGGGAATTGATCTCATTGATAATTACTTAGATTTATTTGAAGGAAAACGAGTGGGACTTATTACCAATCCGACAGGAATTAATAGTGAATATGTATCGACCATTGATATTTTAAATGATAAAGTGAATTTAGTGGCATTGTATTCTCCTGAACATGGAATTCGGGGAGATTTACAAGCAGGAGCAGGACTAGGGACTTATACCGATGAAAAAACCGGATTGCCTGTTTACAGTTTGTATGGTTCTACTTTACACCCCACTGAAGCAATGCTTTCTGGAATTGATATCATGTGTATTGATTTGCAAGATGCAGGTGCACGTTATTATACCTTTGTGTATACCATGGCTTATGCGATGGAAGAGTGTGCCAAATATGATATTGAATTTGTTGTATTTGATCGTCCTAATCCCATTGGAGGAGCTCAATATGAAGGAAATATTTTAGATACTGCCTATAGTTCATTCATTGGCTTATATCCGATTATTCAACGTCATGGATTGACGATTGCTGAGCTCGCGATGCTTTTTAATGAAGAATTTGGACTCAATGTTACGTTATATACCATCTTGATGGAGGGATGGGATCGCCGGTATTACTATGATGATACTCAACTTCCATGGGTTATTCCGAGTCCTAATTTTCCATCGATTGAAACTGCTATTGTCTATCCTGGAACCTGTGTGTTTGAAGGTACTAATCTATCTGAAGGAAGAGGAACCACCATTCCTTTTCAAGTCATTGGGGCTCCCTATATTGATGCTGATGACTATGCAACGGCTCTAAATGATTTGGATTTGCCGGGAGTTGTCTTCCGTCCAGCCTATTTTACTCCTACTTTTTCTAAATATGTAAATGAGTTGTGTGCAGGGGTACAAGTTCATGTAACCAATCGTGCAATCTTCCAACCCGTCAAAACTGGGTGGGCGATGATTGATGTTGTCCGTAATTTATATCCATCGGATTTCGAAATTTTAAGTGCATCAAAAAATCGCAATACTATGGATTTACTGACTGGTGGCCGCTTCATTACACTGGATACTTATACATTGGCTGAACAATTCACTCTTCTTGAAAGTGATACGGAGCTTTTTAATGCGACCAGAATGGAGTATTTACTTTATCCATATCCCAGTATAGAATAGGTAATAATCGCTAACATATAATTATAATTAGTCTAATAAAATGCCACTGATGAGACTTATATTCTCGTTAATTACAGTGGCATTTTTCTTACTTATGTGATATAATAAGACGATTAAAACGAAGAGGGGGTGAATCCATATGCGAATGATAGAAGCCGTTCAACAAGCAGAGCAAAAAGCTGAAAAACTGCGACTTGAAGCAACTGTGCAAGTTGAAAAAATGCTTGAAGAGGCCAAAAAAACCGTTCTTAAACAAGCTCAGTTATTACAAGAGGACTTTGATCAAGAGACCAAGAAACAACAATCTTTACTTCAAGAGAAAATTAAAACTGATCAAGCTAAACAACTCACATCGTGGGAAGCACACAATCAAAAATTGTCGATTAAGGCAAAGAAACAATTTTCCAAAGCCATTCAGATGATTTTAAAACAGGTGGATACCTTATGATTGTGGCCATGAAAAAAGCCCGATTAGTTGTTTTAAAGGAAGATCAAAATCGAGTTCTTCAAGCGTTGCAACAACAAAGTATTATTATGCCGATTGCAACGGCTGAGGCTACGTTACCCCCTTTTCTAGATGATCCTTTTATTCAGCGGGCTGAAAAGACTTTGCAAGTTTTAAAAAAGTATCAAGAAAAAAAGAAACTGGGGTCACAACTTACCTTCACGTATGATGAATTCATGGAGAAGAAGGAAGTAAGAAGACAACTTGTTGAAAAAACTGAAGTTTTGATTGAACGTCGTCACCATCTTGACGAAAATCTTCGGACTCTTCGTGAAGAAATTAAAGATTTGAGTATATGGAATGATTTAGATGAAAAATTTTCAACGTTGATCTCGTTTAAGTATGCAGTTGCTCATACGGGATTGATTCCGAATTTTAATATTGAAAAAGTAAAAGCTATTTTTGATACTCATCAAGTTGAATACACTTTTTTAGGACAAGATGTGCGAAATCAAGCCTTACTTTTTATGTCTTATTATGATCAAGATGATGTTGTTTTAGAAGACTTAAAAGGGATTGGCTTTAATGAAATAGTTTTTCCTAAAATAGATTCAACTGCTCATGAACTCATTGTTGATAAAGAAGAAAAAATAAAAATTATTTTAAGTGAACTTGCCTCAATTGAACAAGCACTTTTGAATATTGGAAATCAAGTTCATGAACTTCAATTACTCGTCGATCAAATGGAAACTGAAGAAGCATTGAAACAAACTCCCATCACTAAAACGTTGGAAACAGCTTATTTAGAAGGATGGATTCGAACAGATCAGGTAAATTGCTTTAAAGACTTATTAGAAAAGACCACTGAGGTGTATGATTTAGAAGTGGTCGATCCTGAAGTGGATGAAACGCCACCAACTGCCCTTAAAAACAATTGGTTTACTCGAATATTTGAGCCGATTACGAATACCTTTTCTGTTCCTGATTATCATGAAGTGGATCCTAATCCCCTTATGGCACCATGGTATTGGTTATTGTTTGGGATGATGATGGGGGATGTTGGTTATGGAGTGTTAATGCTTGTTTTGATGATCATTGCTATTCGTGTGATCAAACCAAAAAAAGGCATGCGCTCTTTGATGCAAATGCTTATGGTGTGCGGAGCGTCTACTATTATTTGGGGTGTGCTCTTTGGAAGCTATTTTGGTGTTACATGGAATCCGATTTTAGTGGAACCGATGAATGATCCGATGAAAATGTTACTTATTTCGATGGGAGTTGGGGCGTTCCATGTTCTTAGTGGTATTGCAATCAAAGGATATGGCTTACTAATTCAAAAAAGAGTATTAGATGCTATTGCGGATAGTTTAAGTTGGATGTTAATTCTCATTGGAATTGGTCTATTTGCCGTGATTCCAAAATCACCGTTAATAGGAATTATGATTGCTGGTATTGGTGCCTTAATTGTGGTATTGACCAATGGTCGTGCCAATAAAAATATTATTGGAAAATTTGTCAAAGGGGTCGGTGGATTGTACGGGATTACAGGATATGTCTCAGATATTATCTCATACTCCCGAATTCTTGCCCTTGGATTATCGACGGCATCCATTAGTTTCGTTATGAACTTATTAGCGGGAATGATTACTGGTCCTTTGGGCTATATTGCTGGACCGTTGATTCTTATTTTTGGTCATTCACTTAATTTGGTCATGAGTTTATTATCAGCTTATGTTCATACAAGTCGTTTACAATATATTGAATTTTTTGGTAAATTTTATGAAGGAAATGGAACTCTATTTCGTCCATTATCACTTCAATTAAAATATGTGGATGAAATCCACTATCAAGCATAGTATAGGAGGGAAAAACTATGTCAGAAGGAATTGTTATTGCTATTATTGGAGCTGGTATTTGTGCTATCTTATCATCAATTGGATCTGCCTTTGGTGTTCAAATGGGTGGACGTGCTGCCGCAGGAGTTGTCAGCGAAAAACCAGAATTATTTGGTAAAGTGTTGTTATTACAAGCATTACCTGGAACACAAGGGTTCTATGGCTTTATTATTGCTGTGTTAATGGCAAATAAACTAGGATTTTTTGGAGGAGGTTTAGTCACCTTAACAACTGCCCAAGGATGGGCTTATTTTGGAGCTGCTATGCCTGCTGCTATTATTTTACTTTTTTCTGCTATTTTACAAGGAATGACAGCGGTCGCTGCTATTCATATGACTGCAAAGCAACCAGATGCATCAGGTCGTGGAATTACCATGACAGCACTTGTTGAAACCTATGCGATTTTAGGATTATTGACTAGCATCATTATTGTATTTGGTTTATAGGAAGTTGTGAATCCAGTGGGAAATCATACCATTTATGAAAAAATCCTCCAAAAAGGACGTGAAGAAAGCGATCAATTATTAGCAGATGGAAAAAAACGAGCTGAGTTGATTGTTGATGTGGCTGTCCAAGAGGAAAAAAAGGATTTGTCCATCGAACATGAAAAAAGGGAAATCCAATTTGATGAAACATACAAAACAAAAATGACTGAATTTGATCAAGGGATGAAGCAAAAATCACTTTTAAATAAAAAACAATTATTAAAAGACGTATTTGATGCAGCTCACCATGAATTAGAAAATCGGTCTGATGATGAACTATTCCGTTTTGTTGTTCATTATATGAAAAAAGATGTCTTGACTGGAACACTCGCTTTACGCGTCGCCCGCCAAGACTACAAACGATACCTTTCCCTATTCTCATCTCGTGGGAATGGGACCCTGGATCTTTTAATGAAAGAATTACCAGGTGATCTTACCTTGACCCTAGACAAAGAAACGGCTCCCATTCAAGGAGGTTTCCTCATCATTGGTGATCAATTTGATATTGATTATTCCTATGAGGCCATTCTCCAAGGACTGTTTGATAAGATAGAAAGTGAAGTTGCTTCGCTTTTGTTTACTGAGGAATCCGCATGAATTATCCATATGCCAATGGGATTATCAAAGCCCAAGAAAATACCATTCTTGACAAAGCCAAATTAATTCGATTTTCTCATGATACGCCAGTTGCGATGATGCGTGAATTAAAAGAGGTTGGGTATGGATCAGCGGAAGATGCGACTCTTGAAGATCTCATTTCAACAGAAATGTCTAAAGTGAAGCAAGGTATTGCCAAGATTGCTCCAGAACCTTCCTTAATACGTCTTTTGTTCATTAGTGATGATGCTATTAATTTGAAAATGCTTTTGAAAAAAAAGTTGTTCGGATATGCAAGGGCACTTCATTATGCAAAGAATGGGGCTTTTGATCCTGAAGAATTGGCGATGTGGGTGGAATCTAAAATGCCGCTGATTGATAAAAAATGGAATAAAGGACTCGCTCCTTTATTGGAATTAACGGTGGATGAGGTGAGTCCACGGAATTTAAGTAGCCGTGTTGATGACCTTATTTTTCGGCTCGCTGCTTCCTCTATGAAACCTTTTCAAACAGGAGCTCTGAAGGAATATTTTGAAAAGAAAATTGATTATACCAATCTTATTAGTCTCGTTCGTGCTCGCAAATTAGAATGGCCTATCCTCGAATTTGAAACCATGATACTATCAGGAGGCACCATTTCTAAAGAAAAGTTGTTAGAAATTTATCCATTATCTGATCAAGACATTCTCCAAGAGTTATTGGCGTATGATTATGGAAAAATTACGGCTGATTTAAAAGTGTGTTTCACGCGTGATGATTTGGGATTACTTGAAATATATTTTGAAAATCGATTGCTATCAAAAATGAAAGAGTATCATGCTGAACCATTTACAATTGGTCCGATGCTCTATTATGTATTAATGAAGAAAGCGGAAGCGACCAATATTAGAACGATTGCTAGCAATCCTGATTTTGATGCTCAATATTTACTTGATTATTAGGAGGTAAAATTATGGAAGATAAAACACCCATTGCTGCTATTGGGGAAGAAAATACCATTACTCTTTTTAATGCCATCGGCATTAAAACTTATCTCCTAACCAACCCCGCTGATGTGGCCAGAACTATCATCACTCTTGAACAAAATGGTTGTAAAATCATTTATTTGAGTGAAGATTTATATATAGCCCTTCCTGAGATTGTGGAAAAATATCAAAGCATGGCTTTTCCTATCTTAATTCCAATTCCTATTAAAAAGACATCAAAAGAAATTGGAAAGAAGAAAATTCGTGCAAATGTAGAAAAAGCCATTGGCATTGACATTTTGTAGAGAGGATGATTAATGATGAATCAAACTGAAAAAAAGAAAAATATAGGCATCATCTCTAAGGTCTCGGGACCTTTGATTGTTGCAAAAAATATGGGTGATGTTCAAATGTATGACGTCGTCCGTGTGAGTGATAAGCGCTTGATTGGTGAAGTCATCGAATTACGAAAAGATAGAGCCTCTATTCAAGTGTACGAAGAAACTGCGGGCATTGGTCCAGGTGAACCTGTTTATCAAACAGGAGAACCTCTATCTGTTGAACTTGCTCCAGGGCTGATTGAAGGCATTTTTGATGGAATTCAACGTCCACTTGATACTATTTATGAAGATCATGGAGATAGAATTCCTTTGGGAATTGATGTTCCAAAGTTGAGTCGCACCAAAAAGTGGAAATTTATTCCCACCGCGACCATTCATGATCACCTTTTAGGTGGTGATATTTTAGGATATGTTCAAGAAACCAGCGTAGTTAAACATCAAATCATGGTTCCTCCCACTTTAAAAGGAGAAGTGGTTTGGTTGTTTGATGGAGAAGCCACCATCATCGATCCAGTTGCAAAATTAAAAGTTGAAAGTGGTGAAGTCATTGACATCGTCATGCTTCAACGATGGCCAGTTCGCAAAAGCCGTCCATACAATAAAAAGCTTGCTCCTCATGCTCCGATGATTACCGGACAACGTGTTATTGATACTCTCTTTCCGATTGCTATTGGAGGGATTGCGGCAATTCCAGGACCGTTTGGTAGTGGAAAAACTGTTGTTCAACATCAACTTGCAAAATGGGCAGATGCAGACATTATTGTTTATATTGGATGTGGAGAACGTGGAAATGAAATGACCGATGTATTGATGGAATTTCCGCATTTGCACGATCCTAAAACAGGCGAATTTTTAATGAAACGAACTGTTCTCATTGCCAATACGTCAAATATGCCGGTAGCAGCTCGAGAAGCATCTATTTATACTGGAATTACCATTGCGGAATATTTCCGCGATATGGGATATAAAATCGCCTTGATGGCTGATTCTACTTCACGATGGGCAGAAGCACTTCGTGAAATGAGTGGTCGTTTGGAAGAAATGCCAGGTGAAGAAGGGTATCCTGCTTACTTGTCAAGTCGTCTTGCGGAGTTTTATGAACGTGCAGGACTTGTTAAATGCTTAGGATCGAGCGATCGTGAAGGAGCTATTAGTGCCATTGGGGCAGTTTCGCCTCCCGGAGGAGATACTTCTGAACCCGTTTCTCAAGGAACATTACGAATTGTGAAAGTATTCTGGGGACTATCGGCCTCACTTGCTTATCGCCGTCATTTTCCAGCTATTGATTGGCTCAAAAGTTACTCTTTGTATTCTGATGTCTTAAATGAATATTTTGATGAACACGTTCAAAAAGGGTGGTCAAAGCAAGTTCAAAAGACTATAGAACTCTTACAAGAAGAGTCTCAACTCAATGAAATTGTTCGATTGGTTGGAATTGATTCATTGGAATTTTCTGATCGCTTGACTCTTGAATGCGCTCGTAGTATTCGTGAAGACTTCCTTCATCAAATTGCCTTCCATGAGATTGATACCTATACCTCTGTTGATAAACAATATGGTATGTTAAAAGCTATTTTAACGTGGTATCGTCTATCTCAAGAAGGATTAACCGAAGGAGCATCTTTTGCGAAATTAACTACGATGCCGGTATTAGAAAAAATAGGGCGAATGAAACATATTCCAGAAGATGAATTTGCTGAGGCTTTTCAACAAATTATAAAAGAGCTCGATGATCAATATCAAGCTATTTTGAAGGGAGACGATCTCTATGCCTAAAGAATATAAAACCATTCGCGAAGTCGTTGGCCCTTTGATGTTAGTTACCGGTGTAGAAGGAGTCAAATATGATGAACTCGTTCGGATTAAACAAGCAAGCGGTGAAGAACGAATCGGAAAAGTCTTAGAAATTAATGAAGATGAAGCCTTGGTTCAATTATTTAATAGTTCTCAAGGATTGAAAATTGATGATTCCAAAGCCATGTTTTTGGGCCACGGAATTGAATTGAAATTATCTCATGATATTCTTGGACGGGTGTTTGATGGAATGGGGCGTCCTATTGATGGTGGAACGGACATTATTCCTGAAAAATTGGCTGATATTAATGGTACGCCGTTGAATCCAGTGGCTAGAAATTATCCGTCTGAATTTATTCAAACAGGGGTAAGTGCTATTGATGGATTAAATACATTGGTGCGTGGGCAAAAACTCCCAATCTTTTCAGGGTCTGGACTACCTCATGCTCGTCTTGCTGCACAAATTGCGCGACAAGCACGGGTTATTGGAACTGATGATGAATTTGCCGTTGTCTTTGCAGCGGTTGGAATCACTTTTGAAGAAACTGATTTCTTCGTGAAAGAATTCCAAAAATCAGGTGCTATACAACGATCTGTTTTGTTTATGAATTTAGCCAATGACCCTGCTATTGAACGAATTGCAACTCCTCGGATGGC
>JBAYFA010000009.1:0-14948 GCA_041667425.1 Bacilli bacterium | reverse complement strand
GGAGTTGGATCAGTTTGACCTTTTGGAGTCACCTTTCCAACTAAGACATCGCCTTCTTTTACTTCAGCTCCGAGACGCACAATTCCCATTGAATCAAGATTTGCCATTCCATCTTTTTTCTCATTTTCAAGTTCAGATGTAATTTCTTCTTTACCCAACTTTGTATCGCGAACTTCCACTTCATATTTTTCAATATGAATGGATGTATAAACATCATCTTGAACCAATCGTTCACTCATGATGACAGCATCTTCATAGTTATACCCATTCCATGTCATAAACGCAATGACAACGTTACGACCAAGAGCCATTTCACCTTGACTCATTGATGGGCCATCAGCTAAAATATCTCCCGATTTCACAATGTCTCCCGTTTCCACGATGGGACGTTGATTAACACAAGTAGAATGGTTCGACCGTTCAAACTTAACGAGTGGATACGTTTTTAACGTTCCATCATTTTGTAAAATGACAATTTTAAGAGCATCAGCATATTGAACATATCCATCACCTTCACATACCACAGCAATCCCAGAATCATGGGCTGCTTTGGCCTCAATTCCAGTCGCAACATAAGCAGCTTCTGGTTTCAATAAAGGAATGGCTTGACGTTGCATATTCGCACCCATTAAGGCCCGATTGGCATCGTCATGTTCTAAGAAAGGAATACAAGCGGTAGATACCGCAACAATCTGCTTTGGAGAAACGTCAATTAAATCAATTTTGGCTTTACTCATTTCAATGGTATCACCCATATGACGAGCAATGACAATTTCATCTTCAATTTCTTTATCAGCATTTACTTTAATATTGGCTTGTGCAATATAATATAATTCTTCTTTATCAGCAGTGAGATACAACAAATCATTTGTAACGATTGCTTTATCCCCTTGTTGAACAACTTTTAAATAGGGTGTTTCAATAAACCCATATTGATCCACTCGTGCATAAGTAGCTAAGGAGTTGATCAATCCAATGTTTTGACCTTCAGGCGTTTCAATAGGACAAATCCGTCCATAATGAGAGACATGAACATCACGTACTTCAAACCCCGCACGATCCCGAGTTAATCCTCCAGAACCAAGCGCTGATATACGACGTTTATGAGTAAGTTCAGACAATGGATTGATTTGATCCATGAATTGAGATAATTGAGAACTACCAAAAAATTCACGAATTGAAGACGTCAAAGTTCGAATATTAATAAGATTTTGAGGAACAATATTGCGAGGATCAGAAGTCGTTGACATCCGGTCACGCACATTTTTTTCCATTTTGGTTAAGCCAATTCTAAATTGATTTTGCAACAATTCACCGACCAACCGAAGACGACGATTTCCCAAATGGTCAATGTCATCAATCGTCCCGATTCCCACATGAAGATTCATGTAGTATCCAACAGATGATAAAATATCAGATAAAGTAATATGATTAGCAGTTTCTTCTTGATTATTTCCAATCAATTTAATTGATTCATGATATTCATTTTCAACTGTTAAAAGTTCTAAAACGACGCTATTTCCTTCTAGCATTTGATCGTATGTTAAAGTCTTTCGGAAACTAGCCCGAAGCGTTCTTAAAAGATCACAAACTTCTTTGGTAATGTCATATGATCCTGTTTCCAACATCACTTCACCAGTATTCTCATCAACCAAGTCTTCTTCAATAATTAATTTAAATTTAGTTCCAATTAAAAAATCCAAACGACTAATCAAATCGAGTTTCTTATTAACTTTATAACGACCAACACTCGCAAGATCATATCGACGATTATCAAAAAGTCGACCTGCTAAATAAACACGAGCTTGCTCAGGGGTTGATTTTTCTCCTGGACGAAGTTTATCGTATAGTTGTTCTAAAGCATCATCAGATCCAAACGTATCATCCTTACTAAATGTATTTTCAAGGAATTGGTTTCGACCAAATAAATTAATAATATCGCGATTGGAATTTAGACCCATGGCGCGTAAAAAAGTCGTCAAAGGGATTTTTTTACTACGATCTAATTTTGCATACCATATATTTTTTGTTCCTGTTTCATATTCAACCCACGCTCCACGCGTTGGAATGACTTGACCAGCATATAAGACTTTTCCACTCTTTTTATCAACAGAATTAGAAAAGAATACCCCTGCAGACCGAATAATTTGAGTGACAATAACACGTTCAGCGCCATTAATCACAAAAGTACCCCAAGGAGTCATGACCGGATATTCGCCTAAGAAAATCCGTTGTTCCTTGATTTCTCCAGTTTCTTTGTTTTTTAATAAGACATCAACTTTTAAAGGCCGTGAATAATTCATATCACTTCTTTTTGCTTCTTGAATGGTATATTTAGGTTCTTCAAAATCATAATTTCCTAAATATAATTCAAGTTTTTCACCATGATCTTTAATCGGTGACAGTTCTTTGAATAAGTCCTTAATTCCTTGATTAACAAACCAGTCAAAAGATTTTGTTTGTACTTCAATAAGATTAGGGAGTTCAACATTCGTTTGAACACGCGAGTAATTTCTCCGGATACGATTTTTTCCATAAACGACATTTTTAAAGCTCAAATTATTCCACCTCGCTATTTATTTAAAGCAAAAAAGGTTATATCCTAATAGAATACGACGTACTATTGCATTTTATTATACTACCATATAGTTGTCAATTTGTCAAGATTATTTTTGCTTTTTTATTATTGATAAATTAGACAATTCCTGAAAAAAACTCCCATTGGGAGTTTGAAATTACATATTTTTTTGACTTTTTAAAATGAAATATCCTTTTTCTTTCGCAACAACATCAACGTTACCATAGACTTCTTTCATTCGTTTCATTAAGGAATCAGCCCCTTGTTTTTTTTGAATAACAACCATCATCATCCCCCCCATGTTCAAATGATCAAAGCCACCCAATACCATCGCATGAACAACATTTTTACCTGCCCTAATAGGAGGATTGGTCACAATGAAGTCAACCGACTGAGGAATATTTTGATACACATCACTGTGAATCAATGAGGTATTTTTAATCTTGTTTTGTTTCACATTTTCTGTAGCCAGATCCAACGCTCGCGTATTAATATCTGAAAGGGTTACATGCGTGTGAGGATGAGCTTTTGCAATTAGTAACCCAATTACGCCAACGCCACATCCTAAATCAAGAATAGTTTCTTTTTGAAACAAGGGAAGATGTTGGAGAAGGACATGAGTTCCAAAATCAACACGATCTTTGGCAAACACTCCTCGATCAGATGCAAAAGTGAGCGTGACAGTGCGAAAAGTATATCCAAATGTTCGCGCCTCACTAGTCAACGTCTCATCGTTGATAAAATAATGACTCATATCATTCCCTCCTTTAAGAAAGAAAAACCTAGATGACTCTAGGTTATTCCATTATTTCAATTCAACAGTAGCGCCGGCTTCTTCTAATTTAGCCTTTAATGCTTTAGCTTCGTCTTCAAGAACGCCTTCTTTAATTGCTTTTGGTGCTGCATCAACTAATTCTTTAGCTTCTTTTAAGCCTAAACCAGTTAATTCACGAACCGCTTTGATTACATTAATCTTAGCAGATCCAACTTCTTTAAGAATTACATTATATTTTGCAGGTCCTTCTTCAACTTCTGGAGCATCTGCAACAGCAGCAGCAACAGGAGCAGCAGCACTTACACCAAATTCAGTTTCAATGGCTTTCACCAATTCATTGAGTTCCAACACGGTCATTTCTTTTAAAGATTCGATAAATTCCTTAACATTGATTTTCATATTTCTTTCCTCCTATAATATTAAGCGTTTTGTTCGGCTACACTCTTGACCGCATACGCTAAATTGCGGACTGGAGCTTGTAATACACTGAGTAACATTGACAACATACCCTCTTTGTTGGGAAGTGCTGAAAATACTTTTAAATCGGCAGAATTCATAACTTGACCATCAACAACGCCTGCTTTAATTTTTAGCTTGCTGTTTTTCTTGGCAAAATCATAAATAATTTTTGCTGTTTTACCAGCATCTTTCGAGAAAGCAACAGCTGTTGGTCCTGATAAGTATTGTTCTAATCCTTTAATATTGGCTTCTTCGGCTGCCCTTAAAATGGTGTTATTTTTAATCACTTCAAAATGGCAATCTTGAGCAAATAATTGACGGCGCAAACTAGTGACTTGAGCAACATTTAACCCAATACAGTCAACAACAATTTGAGCTTCGGACGAACGAATCTTCTCAGCAACTCCAGATACTACTTTAATCTTCTTTTGTAAAGTTGCTTCTTTCATTATTTTACCTCCTATGATAAATAAAAACCTCTTGATGCCAATGACAAAAAGAGGTAAAGTTTACACTTTATAACCTCGGCAGGATAATTAAGCACAAGCCCCTGCTGTCTACGGCGATTAATCTATTCTATTATTATGTTGGTTCAAATTTTAATATTAAATGGTTTCTGGATCAATTTTGATGCCAGGACCCATGGTCGATGAAATAGAAATGTTTTTCACGTAAATACCTTTAACGGTTGCTGGTTTAATTCTCATCAATGTAGAATAGATGATTTTAACGTGTTCCATCAATTGGGTACTATCAAATGATACTTTGCCGATAATAGTTGGGACATTCCCAGTCTTATCAACACGATATTCAACTTTACCAGCTTTGATTTCTTCAACCGCTTTTTTGAGATCCATGGTCACAGTACCGGTTTTAGCATTTGGCATTAAGCCTTTAGGACCTAATAATTTCCCGAGTTTACCGAGTTCTCCCATCATATCTGGAGAAGCAACGATTACGTCGAAATCAAGCCAACCGCTTTTAATTTTTTCAAGATACTCAGTATCACCCACATAATCAGCCCCAGCAGCTTCTGCTTCTTTGGCTTTTGACCCTTTGGTTAATACTAAGACTCGTTTTACTTTACCTGTACCATGTGGTAATACAATCGCTCCGCGTAAATTTTGTTCTGCTTTACGAGAATCAAGATTTAAACGAAAGACAACTTCTACCGTTCCATCAAACTTTGAAACACTTGTTTGTTTCACAAGTTCAACAGCTTCAGCCAATGGATAACGTTTATTTGCATCAATTAATTTAGATGCTTCAACATATTTTTTTCCATGTTTTGCCATAATTTTCCTCCTTTGTGGTCTAACGGAAATTCCTCCCACTACTTAAGGGTAAGATGAACCTTAAATAACAATTTTTTGAATTTAGTCGTTAGAAATTTTTGTTAATTAGTCTTCAACAACAATTCCCATGTTTCGAGCAGTTCCTTCAACGATTTTAACCGCTGATTCAACATCATAAGCATTTAAATCAGACATTTTAGTTTTCGCAATTTCACGCACTTGATCACGTTTAATTGTTGCAACCTTAATTTTCTTTGCATTAGATGAACCGCTTTGAATGCCGGCAGCCTTCTTTAATAAGTCTGCTGCTGGTGGAGTCTTTGTGATGAAAGAAAATGAACGATCTTCATAAACACTAATGATAACAGGTATTACATTTCCCATTTGGGCTTTTGTTGCTTCATTAAATTGAACAACAAATTGTTGGCCATTAACACCGGCTTGTCCTAATGCAGGACCGACGGGTGGCGCCATTGTTGCTTTACCTGCAGCAATTTGTAATTTAATGACTTTCGTAATTTTTTTCGTAGCCACGAGACACACCTCCTCTTTTGTCTATTGTGGTAATCTTGAGTTTTAAAAACTCTCCCACCAATAATTAATAGAATACGTGAGATTAATGCACGCTTAAATATTATACTCTATTTAGCTAGATAAGTCAATATCACGCACGCAACATTTGTATTTTTTTATACTTGATGTAATTCAGTAACCAACCTCGTTAAATAACTTGCTTTAGCAACGGTAATTGACCTTTTATTACAAAAGATTAGTCACTTTTAGTTTCTTTAAAATAAATATCCGTATCTAAGAAACGTTTAAAAATTTTTTCTTTTTTCCGGATTTCATGACTCTCAAAGAAGAAAAGCGAAAAAGATTCCCACAGTAAAAACCACCCACCAATAAACAAGCCTTCCAATGAAATCGACAATAACAAACTAGAATGAATCAAATTACGAAGAAGATAAGCAGCAGTCAAAAAAATCACACTCATAAACACATAGGTAATAATTCGTCTATAGTTATGTTTTAACGATTTGTTGGTAAAAAACATCACAATATTAAAATTATTTTTAACCCCTGTGATGCATTTTAATTCTTTATCAGCATCTTTTAAGTGACTAGGTAAATAGAAACATATTTCAATTTTCTCTTTAAGCGGTATTTCATTACCGACTTGTTCCAAGTAATTAAGCACTTCAGGTTCTAAATCTCTTCTTTTAATGGCTGATGCATCCCATCCATTGAATAATTCCGAATAATTATCTAATGATATTTCAACAATATAGGCTTGATTGTCAGGATTTCTATTATACATGTTTTGAAATGCATTCTTATTTTTGTTTTTCATATGTCAGCCTCTTATATTACTAATATGTATTATAACACAATGTCAACTATTATTCAATGGTTTGTCATGATCAATAAGAAAAATCATTATACAAGAAGATTATAAAAAAAATCCTATAAATAGGATTTTTATACTTTCTTCACTTCTGAAAAATGAAGTTCTGCAGGTGTTAAACGTCCAAAAAAGTCAATTAACACGCGTACTGTTTCTTTATCCATTTCAATGGTTTCGACTTTACCAACTTGACCCATGAATGCTCCAGAAATGATTTGAACCTCATCACCAATTTCAGCTATAAATTTCTTTTCACCAATCACTCCACACATCCGTAAGATCGGTTGAATTTCTTCTTCTGGAAGAGGAACTGGTTTTGCACCTCCACCAGAGGATCCAAGAACACCCGTAACCATCGGAGTATTTCGAACCATGAACCATGTTTCATCCGTGACAACCATGTCAATGAACACATATCCAGGAAATGGTTTGGTAAGAACTTCTTTTTTATCACCTTTTTTGGTAAACTCAATGGTTGTTTCTTCAGGTACAAGCACTTGAAAAATAAGGTCTTGCATATTCATGGATTCAATACGACTTTCAATATTGCGTTTGGCCGTATTTTCCATTCCTGAATAGGTGGTCACCACATACCATGCACGATCGTCCATGTTTAACTTCCCCAGCTTCGGAATACATCAAGTAATAATTGAACAAGATTGTCTGCTATCGCAAAGAAGAAAGCCATAATCAAAGAAAATAGTAATGCAGTCAATGAATTTTGAATGATGATGCCTTTGGTAGGCCATGTCACTCGACGAACTTCTTCAAAGGATGGTTTATAATATGGCCAAATAGCAAGTAGGACCGATAATCCGCCCAAACTAATCAAAATCCATGCAAATACTTTTGGATAATCGCCAATTAAGAAGACACCATCCGCAGATAAATCTCCACTTAAAAACAAGGATCCAAGAATAATAGATACCAATGCTAAAAATAATAATATTAAACTTTCATGCTTATATTCTTTTGTGAATACAGTCACTAACCGATTGGGTTTTTTTTCTTCAGACATAAACAATATTCCTCCTATTTAGTCTCTTTATGAACGGTGTGCTTGTTACAGCGCTTGCAATACTTTTTAATAACCATTCGTTCACTTTTGTCTAGTTTATTGCGATCTGTTGTATAATTGCGAGATAAACACTCCTCACAAACTAATATTACTTTTTCTCTCATAAACCTCACCTAATAACTCTTATTTATTTTACCAAAATTTCCCCTTATTGTCAATTGTTATTTGGAGAATTTTCGATATGAGCCTTTTTAAGTTTTTGTTTGATGGCATACAAAACGTTATATGTTTTCTTAATATCCATATGAAGCATCCTCGCAATCGTGCGTGCTTGTTTACCCTGAATATATTTTAACTCAAAAATAGTTTGTTCCACGGTAGTAAGGGACAACGATGGCATTTCCATATAAGAAGGCTCTTCTTCTTGCATATAGAAACGAGCGTCTTCAACCAATGTCACTTCATAATAATAATGCTTTTCATGACGAAGAATAGCAATAATTTTTCGTTGTAAAATCATGTCAAAATATTTATTAAAAGATTTTCCTATATAGGGAT
Source organism: Bacilli bacterium (assembly GCA_041667425.1). Taxonomy (GTDB): domain Bacteria; phylum Bacillota_I; class Bacilli_A; order ML615J-28; family CAG-698; genus JAQVOS01. Next base: position 6,860 of record JBAYFA010000009.1, on the reverse strand, counting down.
TATACGTATAAAAAGCCTTATACAGCATCATCAATCCTTCTTGGAAAAAATCTTCATAGTTTTTAGCATGAATGCGAAAACCATTTAATCTTTTTTTAATTAAATTAGTATATTTTTCAAATAAAATCCCTAAAGCAACTTCACAGTCTTCATACATCAAATATAACAATTCCGAATCGTTATATTGATGAATCATATGTTATTCCTTTCGATATTTAATTATTTCATATAGCATGATTCCACATGAAACCGATGCATTCAAAGAATTGACATGTCCTACCATTGGAAGTTTCACTTGAAAATCACAATGCTCTAACACCAATCTTGAAATTCCTTTTCCTTCAGATCCAACCACGAGCACAACCGGCATATCATACTTTATTGATTGATATGAGACCGCCTCAGGAGTAAGTTCTAAAGCAACAACCCAAAAGCCTTTGCTTTTAAGCGTTTTAATCGTTGATACGAGGTTGGTCACTTCACATACCTTGACATACTCAATGGCTCCAGTCGAAACTTTAGCGACCGTTCCTGATAAACCAACACTTCGATTTTTAGGAAGGAGAATGCCATCCACACCAGTGGCATCAGCAATTCGAAGAATTGCTCCCAAATTATGAGGATCTTCCATTCCATCCAGTGCAACAACAATCGGATATTCACTTCGAGCCGCTTTTAAAATAGTATCGAGATCATAATAAGGATAATCTTCAACCTCACACACCACACCTTGGTGAAGTCCCGTAATCATTTTATCCAAAGTTTGTTTTGTAACTATTTTATAAGGAAGCCGACGAATTAATGCCAACTCAATAAATTCTTTGTTTTTTTCTTCAACATAAAGACAACGGATTGAACGAGAATGTTCTAAAGCCGCTTTGACTGCATTTTTTCCATAAATATATTCGCTCATTTTGGTTTCTCCTCGATCAAAGTAGTAATAAATCCAAACAATTCGTCAAATCGATCATATTGTTGATTCAAATACAAATATCCGATAATAGCCTCAAATCCTGAAGCGATTAAATATTCTTCACTATGATCTTTATATCGATAATTACGACCCCGTTTGTAAATATTACGTTCTTCATCGGTTAAAATCGGATATAGCGTTTGTAGCAACCAGCTTTGTGCTGTCCGACTCACAAATTTCACCGATTCATTATGAAGTTTTTGTAAATGAGTAATTCCTTTACTAATCACGTAATCACGAACTCGCAATTCATAGTAAGCATCTCCAATAAAGGCGAGATTTGCACCAGTTAACTCATTGACATTCACGAAAGAAAGACTCCTAACATCGCAACAATTTCACGATATTGATCGGCTGTGGCAAAATCTTTTTGTATACGAGCTTGTTGCCATTTTTTCACCAAGGCGATTTCAGAATCATTTAAAGGACTGATCACCTTGTCTATTCCTAAAACCCATGTTAATTGTTCAAATAAGAACAACACCTCTTGAATCCCTTTAGCCTCTACTGATGATTGTCGTAATAGCCCATTCATAATTTTAGCCACTTTAAACAATACCGTAATCGCATTAGCTGTATTAAAATCATCGCTCATCGCTTCCACAAATTCGTGGTGTAATTCTAAAAGTGCAGAATCAGTTAACGTCTTCGCCACATCTAATTGATTATATTCCAATTGCAATTTTCGTTTTAAAGCAACAAACGGTCTCATCATTTTATCTAGATCCGTTTCAGCTTGACCAATCAATTCACTTCGATAGGTAAGGGGTTGACGATAAGGAACATTCAAAAGCAACAATCGGTACACTTGATACCCAATGTCTTGGACCATTTCATGAGCCCATATAATATTTCCCAAAGATTTGCTCATCTTTTCACCACCAAAATCAATGCGACCATTGTGCATCCAAATATTAGCAATATGATGATGGAAAGCAATTTCAGCTTGCGCAATTTCATTGTCGTGATGAGGAAACTTCAAATCCAATCCGCCCCCATGAATATCAATTAACCCATGAAAAATCGAATCAATCATGACCACACATTCCGTGTGCCATCCAGGACGTCCCTTACTCCAAGGAGAATCGAAACGCAATCCTTGCTCAGTCTGTTTCCATAAATTAAAATCAATGGGATTGATTTTTTTCTCGTTTTCTTCAATACGAGATCCTACCATTAATTTTTCTTTGCTTTGACCGCTCAAAATACCATAATCAGGAACTTGGTCAATCGCGAAATATACATCTCCATCTACTACATAAGCCCCCTTCTTTTCAACAAGCAACTCAATGAACTTGATGATACTAGGGATAGTTTCTGTTACTTTTGGATTTTTATAATGAGGTAAACAGTTAAGTTGACGATAAGTATCTAAAATAGAAGCGATATAGCGCTCAGATACAGTCGTTTCTGTCGTCCCTTCATCAATGGCTTTTTTAATGATTTTATCATCGATATCAGTAAAGTTGGATACCAACTTCACTTGATATCCCATAAAAGTAAAAAACCGAGCAACCGTATCAAAAAACACCACAGGGCGTGAATTTCCTATGTGCATATTATCATAAACAGTTGATCCACACACATACATCGAGACTTCATCAGGATGAATGGGTTTAAACGGTTCTATTTTATTTGTTAAAGAATTGTAAATATGAATCATTTTAAAGACCTCTTTTTCATCTTTATTATATCACATGTCTGATGAAAGATAAATAACTTTAAAATAAAAGCATCAATCGATGCTTTTACTTTACTTTAATCGACGAGGTAATATCACCGTGAAAATCGTCCCTTTGGGATGATTGGGTTCACAGCTAATTTTACCACGATGATGAACAACAATCGTTTTTGCAATACTCAATCCTAATCCATTGCCACTAATAGATCGAGACCGTGCTTTATCTTCCCGGAAAAACCGTTCAAATATTCGCTTTCTATTTTCTTCTTGAATCCCCATTCCAGTATCAATCACGTTAATAATCACATCAGATCCGTTTACTTTTCCACGAATACAGATTTCTTCCCCCTCAATAGTATACTGCAATGCATTGTCTAGCAAAATAATCATCAACTGATTGATTTTATTTTGATCAACCCTGGCTTTCACGGCTTCCACTTCAACAATAAAAGTCTTGTTTTGAAGGGTTGCAAGTTCCTTAAAAGGTTCAGCAATTTCACTAATAAGTTCCTTCAAATCAATTAAAGTATAATCTAGAACAAAACTATTATTATCATTATGCGCTAGAGTCAATAAATCAGACGTCAACTTATTAAGTCGGGAGAGTTCCTTTAAGGAGATAGCTAAATCTTCTGATACCTCCATCACCGTTTTTGACGGATCAGTCATGATATTTTCGATTTTACTTTGAACAATCGCCAAGGGAGTTCTAAGTTCATGAGAGGCATCACTAACAAAAGACGCCTGTTTTTCTAAAGTAAGCATAATGGGTTTAATCGATGCGGAACTCATAATATAACTAGCAGCACTCGAAAGTGCTAAAATTAAAACGGTACTAAATAGATATACCGAGATAATTTGATTGCGAGAATGCATTTCCCCATCAACATTAATATAAATCTTCATATAACTGGCATTAAGGAAATCCACATCTACTGTTTGTAGAAGTGTGATATAGTTAGAGTCAACAATCACAGTTCCTCCTGAATAATGCATGGTTTGCGTAATAATTTCATAATAAACGTGATCATAGATACCCTCATTTATATTGATCGATCGTTCAACTACCCCACTAGTAAAATAATAGGCCACGCACACTCCATATTCATTAAAAAAGGCCACATTCATAAATTGCTCTTGCGATGGTCGAATTTGATTGGTTAAAAACCCACTTTTTAACTCCTCTGAATAAGCATACACCGACCTTTTTGCTTCTTTAAAAAAGACATCGTTCACGGCCACGCCAATAAAAGCTCCTAGCACCGCAAAAATAACTAAGTAAGCAAGTAAATTATATAATAAAAAGTAAAGACGTTGACAACGAGGCGACTTGCCATCATGATGATTCTTTTTCACTCCACATATACCCTACATTTCTTAAAGTTTTTAAATACATATGATAATCATATTTTTTCAATGCTTTTCGCAAATTAGAGACATACACTTCAACAACACTCCAAACAGTTTCTGAATCAAATCCCCAAATACGATTAAAAAGTTGTTCTTTGGGAATAATAATTTCTTTATTCCGAACCAAATATTCTAAAACATCGTAGGTTTTTCCAATGATGTCGAGCATTTCTCCATGAATAGTCACTTTTTTTTGAACAATATCAAATTTCATGTCTTTAAAGACAATTTGTAATCCTTGAAAATTATTATTATAGCGACGTAAAATTGCTTCCACCCGAGCAATCAGTTCATCTCGATAAAAAGGTTTGGTCATATAATCATCTGCTCCCAGTTTTAACCCTTTTACTTTATCAGCAATTCCATCTTTTGCGGTAAGCATAAGCACAGGACATGTTCCCACGCGACGAATATTTTTTAAAATAGTAAATCCATCAACACCTGGCAACATGACATCTAAAATGATGAGATCATAAATATTTTGTTCAACAACAAACATCGCCTCATCCCCACGATAAATGGAATCAACCGTCGCAATGCTTTTTAACATGTCGCCAATGGCTTTATTTAAATGCTGATCATCTTCAATAATTAAAATTTTCATCAATTTTTATCCTCTTATATATATTTTCACTTATATTATAACCACCCTCACTTAAATGAGTCTTAATTTCATTAAAGTGAAAAAAAGCAAGCATACTGCTTGCCTTTTGTCGAATTAACGTTTTGAGAATTGTGGAGCACGACGAGCTTTTTTAAGTCCGTATTTCTTACGTTCTTTAGCACGTGGATCACGAGTGACTAACCCAGATTTCTTCAAAATAGGTCTAAAGTCAAGATTGAGTTCCATTAAGGCTCTTGTAATTCCGTGGCGGATAGCACCAGCTTGACCTGTAATACCTCCTCCTAAAACACTAACGATAACATCATAACTATCTACAGTTCCGGTTAAATTAAGTGGTTGCAAAACATCTAAGCGAACAGCGGCAGATGGAATATAATCGATAAATGTGCGATTATTAATGGTAATTTTACCTTTTCCAGGAACTAAACGGACTTTCGCAACGGAGCTTTTCCGGCGACCGGTTCCATAATATTGTACTTGTTCCATTCCATTCACCTATCCTTTCAAATGATAAACTTCTGGTTGTTGTGCTTGATGCAAATGCTCAGGTCCACAATAAACAAAAAGTTTTTGATACATCACTTCACCAAGTTTGGTTTTTGGTAACATGCCTTTGATGGCAATTTCAACCAATTTTTGTGGTTGTGTATCTAACATTTTTTGTGCAGTTCTAGTTTTTAGACCACCATTGTATCCAGAATGATGACGATACAATTTTTTTTCTAATTTATTACCAGTCAAAGCAATTTTTTCAGCATTGACAATGATAACATAATCACCACAATCAACATTTGGTGTATATGTTGGTTTGTGTTTTCCTCTTAAAATGGATGCAACTTCAGATGAAAGACGTCCTAAAACGATGTTTTCAGCATCAACAACATACCATTGATGAACGACAGTTTGATTGTTAGCCATATATGACTTATTCATGGTTTCCTCCTATAAGTATTCGGCAAAAATTGTGGATTTTTTCGCATTTTATACAAGGGCTTTTATTGTGTGGGATAATAAAAACGTACCTAATATATAATACACCATTCAAGACAAATTGTCAATATTTTTTATTGGAATCCGCCAAAGGAGTTAGGCAATAATATTACGATTGAAATTTCCATCAACCCCATTAATAGAGGCATATGTGACAAAAGATCGTTCATCAATTCGTTTAGCCAAGGCTCGATATTCTTCTATTTCATAAGCTAAAACAACAGATTCCAACACCCACCGAGGTTCGCCCGTATATCCTCCAACCGCCGAGAAAATGGTAATTCCATGGTTGAATTTTTCCAACAAAGCCTTTTTCATCGCCTCAGATTCAGTTGTAATGATAGTAATCTTCATAAATTTGTAAATAGTATGAATGCGGTCTAAGGCAATCATATGGGTAATCAGCCGAATAACCGTGAATACCGCAACATTGATGCTTCCACCAACTAACCCAGAAGCAACAATGATAACAAAATCCACAGCAATTGAAAACTTCGTAAACGAAATATTTTTCTTCAAAGCAATATATTGAGCAAGAATGTCCATTCCACCACTAGAAGCACCACCACGCAAACAAATCGCGCATCCGATTCCAGTTAACAACCCCCCTATAATCGATAGGAGTAACTTTTGGTCAGCTAGTGAAGCAAAAGGATCAAGTCCTCCTACTCGAAGCACTTCTAATAAATAAATAAGAAGTGCTTGAAGCACGACTGAAATCAAACTTAAATAAGCAAAGCGTTTGCTCACGCCTCTCCACCCAATCATAAATAAGGGAATATTAATCAAAGCAATGAAAATAGATTTACTAATATGAATATCAGCTCTCCCTAGAATCGTTGACAAGAGTTGAGAGACCCCCGTCACTCCACCAGCATAAAACTCACCCAAATCAAGAATCCAAACAATAGCCAAACAGTAAATGGTAGTTCCAATGATTAGTCCCGTCACAACAGACACATTTCGTTTCTTAAAAAAACTAATTATTTTGTTCATCTTATACGCTTCTTTTCATTATTCACTAGCCAATTTTTTAAGTTCTTCATCAAGATCTAAACGTTTAAATAATACCGCCGCTTTAACAGTAACCTTAGCATTGTCCACTTTTCCATATACTAATTCATCCGTCGAAATCGGTCTATTTACTATGCCCAACTCTTCTAAAATCGTCGAGGTAGTAG
>JBAYFA010000008.1:0-15805 GCA_041667425.1 Bacilli bacterium | reverse complement strand
CACTTCTTTTGGAAATTTAATTTCGTTTTTCATGCATATCTCCTCTCTATCATCTCATCTATTATACCACACCTTTAATAAAAAATCGTATAAATATGCCTTCACCTACCCAATGAGGAAAAGGACTCCTAAAGCAACACTCATAGTAACTAGAGCAATCCATGCATTCGTTTTTACAAAATCGATAAACGAAAATTTTACCCCTTCTCGTTTTAAAATGCTCATCCACATAATGCCAGCAAGTGCCCCAATTGGTGTTAAATAAGCCCCAATATTAGAAGCAATGATTGTTGCATAAAGAGCGGGTAATAATGATGCTTCTGAAAGTGGTCTTAATACCTCCACAAACATAATACTCATCGGTATATTATTAACTAGATTTGCAAAAACTAATCCTCCAAATCCAAATAATACAAAGGTTTGATCAAACAAACGACTCACTATAAGCGTAATCCCTTGTTCTTTTAAGGCCAGTACTAAAATAAACATCGATAAAACAAAAGGAATTAAGGTCCAAGGAAGTCGCTTTATTGTCTTAATTAAAATAAGCGAGCGCTCATGTTTGAATACTCGATAAATTAAAATAGATATCGATAAAGAAATCGCGAACAACAAACTGATAAGCCACATTGGAAAGTTAATTACGCTAGAAATTGATAAGAAAATGGTACATCCCCCCAAATGAACCAACCCGATTGTTAAAAGAATGGGATTTATTGAAACTATTTCTATGTTATTTTGACTCATAGGAACTTTTAGATCTCGCCGAAATAGCCAATATGTCAATCCAAAAGAAGTCACTCCAGCGGCAAACGTTGGTAAAAACATCACTTTTACATATTCAAAAAAATTAATTTCAAAAGAAGTCGCAAGATATATATTAGTGGGATTCCCAATGATGAGCATATTACTCCAAGTATTGGCTGCAATAAACTCAGAAACCAAATAGGGAAGGGGATTAATCTTGGCCCTCTTTGCAAAATGACAGATGAAGGGAGTAAATGTTAAAATGATAATATCATTGGATGTAAAAATAGTGAGAATAGATACCACCATATATAACCAAATAAAAATAGAAGATTGCTTCATTCCCGCTTTCTCATGAGCCCACATCGCAATGCGTTTAAAAAAGCCAAGCTCATCTAAATAAACAGATAACAAAGTCATCGACAAAAATAACGATAATATTTTAAATGGATTCATCTGACTATCATTACTTAAATAAGACCAAACTGATTCTATTCTAGCGTAATTAAGTAATAAAATAACCAACGCTCCGATAAGAGCCCCTATCCAATACGTATCAAAAGATATTTTCTTCCAAGAAACACGTGGAAAAAATAAAATAGAAGCAATAATGTAAGTAACGGTAAGGATACTGACAATAATCGTACCAACCATAATAGAGACGCTTCCTTTTCACAAAAAAAACGCAAAGGACATTCTTTACGCTTGTTAAAAATTATTTGGCGTCCCAAGAGAGATTCGAACTCCCGACCTACGGTTTAGGAAACCATTGCTCTATCCAGCTGGGCTATTGGGACATCTCTCATATTATACCACCGGAAGATACACTTGACAAGTGAAATCAAATGATGAAAAGAAGACTAGCATGCTAGTCTTCTAAAAGAAAGAGGAGGTTAAGATAAGACCATGGCATCGCTAATTTCTACGCTTTCATCGGTCTCAAATTTTGAAAGAAGGGTTTCGATGGTTAATCGCTTTTTCTCTTCTCCCTTTACATCAAATATAATTTTACCATTATTAAACATCAATAGCCGAGTGCCATATTTAATAGCATCTCTCATATTGTGTGTAATCATAATCGTTGTTAATTGATCCCTTTGAATCATGGAATCTGTTAGTTGTAAAACCGTTTTGGCAGTTTTAGGATCTAAGGCTGCTGTATGTTCATCCAACAGCAAAAGTTTTGGCTTATCAAGGATTGCCATAATCAAAGTGACGGCTTGACGTTGTCCACCTGACAATAATCCCATTTTTTGTTCCAAGCGTTCTTCAAGACCTAAATTTAAAGAACCTAACTTTTTTTTGAAGAGATCGGTATCTCCTTTGTTGAATCCCCATCTCAGCTTTTTCTTTTGACCTTTTGTTTTAGCAATAAACAAATTTTCAAGAATAGACATATTCGCCGCTGTTCCCATCATGGGATCTTGAAAGACTCGGCCCAAATATTTGGCCCGATGATATTCAGGTAACTTAGTAACATCAATGCCATCTAACACTATTTGTCCATCATCTGCAAAATGAACTCCTGCCACTAGATTTAAGAAGGTCGATTTTCCACTGCCGTTTCCACCAATAATGGTAACAAATTCACCATCTTCAATATGGACCGATACATGATCCAAAGCAATTTTTTCGTTTTCTGTATCTTTATTAAATATTTTAGTTAAATTTTCAATTTGAAGCATTGTTCACACCTCGTTTCAAAAACCATTTTGCCACCATGGGCTTCATTACCGGAAATGCCAAAATAAAAGCGATCAAAATTGCTTGAAGAAGTTTTAAATTATTGGCTGAAAAACCAAGGGCAATCGCAACTCCGATAATAATTTGGAATAAAATTGTTCCCGCTACCACCGCAACCAGCCACCGTTTGAACGTCACTTTTCCGATTAATACTTCCCCAATGATGATAGAGGCTAGCCCAACAACAATAGAGCCCCTCCCTAAATCCATATTAGCACTTCTAAAACACTCGACATATAAGGCTCCAGCAATCGCAACAATTCCATTGGAAATAGCAAGTCCTAAAATAATCATGCGATTGGTATTAATCCCTTGAGCACGTGACATCATCTGATTGCAACCAGTAGCTCGAATGGCCATACCAATTTCAGTACCAAAGAAATAATACATGAGAAGCATAACCATGCTCACTACAAATAGACTGGTAAAAGTCTTACTAATGAATTTTACAATCTGCATATCGGTCATTTGAAAAGTATTAACGAGTAATTGATCAAGAAAATTATAGATTGTCGGTTGAGATCCAATATATAAGGACGCTTTCCCCATCACTAATAAATTAATGGAAAATAAAGCAGTCATGATAATAATTCCAGCTAAAATACCAGGAATTTTAAACTTAGTATGTAAGAATCCCGTGAGAGCACCTGCCATCATTCCTCCAATTAAAGCAACGAGTATCGCAATGATGGGATTACTAAAGAAAGAATTGCCTGATAAAAGCAAGGCCGCTGTAATCGCACCTCCGAGAGTTAATGATCCTTCTACCGTTAAATCCGCAAAGTCCAAAACTCGATAGGAAATAAACACTCCCAAAGCAAGAAGGGACCAAATGAATCCCGTTTCTAATGCATCTTTTAATATGTATACAATATCCATTATGATTTCCTTTACTATTCTAAAATTTCGTCTGCACTCTCCAATAATGAAGTTGGAATAGTTATCCCTAAATCATTTTCTAATTGGGCTTTATTGATGACAAGTTCAAATGTTTGAACGGTTGTTGCTGGAATATCACCTGGATTAGTTCCATTTAATATACGAACAGCCATATCTCCTGTATCATGACCTAAATTAAAATAACTTAATCCATACGTAATAGAACCACCATTACGAACTTGGGCAGTTTCACCACAAATAATAGGCACTTTGAATGAAGCATATTCCTTAATGAGTTCTTCAATAATACCCATCGACGATGCTAGTAAATTATCAGTTGGAATGTAAATCGCATCCACCCCAACAGACGTAATCAAATTAGTTACAACAGTAGTAATATCATTGATTGTTGTAATCGTACGAATAGTAGGAGTCAGTCCCAATGCGGTAGCGGCAATAGCGGCAATATCTGCTTGTAGTTCTGAATTACTTTCAGCAGCGGTATATAAAATACCAATTTTGGCGGCTGTTGGTTTCAATTCTTTAACCAATCCAATTTGATCAGCAATGGGATTCATGTCACTAGTACCTGTGACGTTTCCCCCAGGATTGGTCATACTTTCAACTAAACCTGCATCTACCGGGTCAGTTACAGCGGTAAATAAAACGGGAGTATTTTTCCCTTGACCTTCTACTTCTGTAACCACAGCTTGAGCAGCGGGAGTCGCAATAGCAAGAATCAAATCACATTCACGAACGAGTTTTGCAGCTTGTTGCTGCATTAACGTTGCATCTGTTTGAGGATTCAAAACTTCAATAGTAATGTTTTCTCCATCAACAAATCCGCCCTCTTCTAAAGCTTCAATAAATCCCAATCTTGCTGCATCTAGTGCATCATGAGTTAAATACTGAAGAATACCAATTTTTGTTTTTTCCTTTTTACAACCAGCAAAGGCAAAAGCAAGTACCATAACAACCAATAATACCAGTGATTTTCTAATGTTTTTCATAATTTCCTCCTTAAAACAAAAGATACCTAAAAACAAAAAAATGTGCTACCGTAGTAACACATTAAAGATTTTTACATCTTGCTTGTTATTACTACTACCCTTTTAGTCGGATACTGTAATAACACGCTTATTTTGTTTTGGCTTTTACTATCACGAAAAGCCAAGCGGTTATCGACGATATCCTCTTGGAGTGTAATAGTAATAATAAAATTGTGAGCAAGCCATTAATCGTTTCATATTAATTTGAGCTCCTTTCAAAATTTTATGATTCATTATATCACTGTTTTCAAATAAAAGTAAAGGTTTATTTTAAAGTAAACGCTTACATTAATAATTTTTCAAATATAATAAAAGCCTTGATTTTTTCTTATCAAGGCTTACATCTTATTTGGTGTCCCAGACAAGATTCGAACTTGCGACCTACGGCTTCGGAAACCGGCACTCTATCCAACTGAGCTACTGGGACAGCAATAATATTATACCACATAGTCATCAAATAAGAAAGAATTTTTAAGGTGCTTATTGCTCTTAAAAACAGTTTATATTTACCATGTTGGCGTCTTTGTGATTGATCAATTATCCATTTTTATTAACTGATGATTAACCGATGAATAAAAAAATGCCACCTTTATTGGTAACATTAATAAATGTAAAGATGGTGTCCCAGAGAGGATTCGAACCTCCGACACACGGCTTAGAAGGCCGTTGCTCTATCCAACTGAGCTACTGGGACAATTAAAACTAGCAACAAATATTATACTTCAATATCACTAGTTTGTAAAGATTTTATTTAGTTTCTGCCAATCGTAAAATAGTCAACTCACCTGATCCACGATGATAATTTTTGATGACGTGAAACCCTTCAGGATTATGCATATTCCCTCTAACATTTTGGCAAACAATAATCCCATTTGGTTTTATCATGTGATAAGTTAAAAGAACATCAATAATTTCATTATTGATATTCATCCTATAAGGAGGATCTAAAAAAATCAAATCAAATTGACTAGAAGAAAATCTTTTTAAGGCATCCTGATAAGGCATTTGAAATATTTTCATATTGTCTTCTTCGTGAAGGGCAATCGTATTCTCAGTAATGATGCGAATCGCATCTTTGTTGATGTCAAAAACATACGCCTCTTTCGCTCCACGACTAATGGCTTCTAAACTAAGCGCTCCACTACCACCAAAAAGGTCTAGTATCACTTCTTCATCCAAATAAGGACCAATGGTATTAAAAACCGATTCTTTCATGCTATCCATCATGGGTCTCGTATTCATTCCATCTAGACTTTTTAAAATTCGACTACGATGTTTCCCTGCAATAATTCTCATAGTACCTCCGTATAAAAAAGTGAGTTTACCTCACTTTTTAATCATCGTCTTCTTCCATTAAACATTCTTCAATATAGAAAAAGTTACCTTTGTCTTCATGATAAGCCATGTATTTTTTATGCCCGATGGTAAATTCTGGATAATTTAATCCTTTTTCATCTTGGGTGCGATGATGCATAATAATAACATTTCCTTTGTCTTGGGCTCCACCTAAAGACAGGGGTTTTACATAAGAAACAACCCATCCTACCTCATTTTTTTCAAGATAATCATCTCGCTTAATCTTTTTTCCACTAAAATCATAAGCATAGAGGGTGTCTCCAATTTCATCAAGCCAAAGTGATAAAGCATCTTCTTTTTTCATACATCTCTCCTCATTTTTCTATCTCTATTTTAACACGAAAAAGGAAAATTCTCAAGGGTTATTCGCTTTTTTTCGCCCCTTTTTTTCAGGAACAAATATTTCAAGATGTCCATGAAGATTTTGTATATGCGCTTTACCAACAGGACCAGCCTCTCCATCAATTGTCCATTGAAGATGCTTGGTCATATCAATCGTAAAATCATTACTTCGTAAACAAACAAAGTGCTTTGTAATTCGTTTTAACCCAATTCCAAAAGTAAATAATTTTAAAATATTGATAAGACCATTCCCGACTCCTCTTTTAACGAGAATGATATCAAAAAGACCATCATTTAAATGACCATATCGATTAAATGGAAGACCACCAACATTAATTGAATTGACAACCAATAAGAGAGGAACATCCATTTTAATCATCTGATCTTGTGTTTTAACAGTGACATGCGACACCAGTGGAGCCACTGCATCTTTTAAGCCATCAAATGCGTAAGCAAGTTTACCAAATATTTTCTTTGTCTTTTGTTTGGTGCGATAACTAACACCCGTAAAAGTGCCAAATCCAGCCACATACATAAAATATCTTCCATTGATTAATCCCACATCATGATGAATCGTAAATCCATTAAGAATGGATTTAATCGCTTTACGAACATTGGTTGAAATACCAAGATTATGCGCAATATCGTTCATTGTTCCGGCAGGAATATATCCCAAAGGAGGGCGCTTTTCACATTCAGATACACCACATGATACATCATTAAAGGTTCCATCTCCCCCAGCAAAAACAATAGCATCATATTCTGCACAACTCTTTTTCGCCATGAGAACCGTATCCTCTGGTGACTTAGTCGGATAAATGAGAACTTCTTCATATTTGGTCTCAAGCATTGTTCGTATTAGTCCTAATTTTTTTTGAAGTTTCCCTTTTCCACTATTTGGATTATATAAGAAAATACATTTCATATTGAACACCTTCTACTGCATTATATCACAGGGACAATATTAAGTCAACGTTAAAAAAAAGCCCTTTTTAAAAGAGCTTAAAATCAATATTTTGTTTTTTCTATTTGTTCATTAATAAACTGATTTTTATATAAATGGTAATATTCTCCTTCACAAGCCAAAAGTTCTTTATGAGTTCCTTGTTCAACAATCTCCCCATTTTTAATGACTAAAATTAAATTTGCATTGATAATGGTAGATAAACGATGAGCAACGATGAAACTAGTTCGTCCCACTAAGATATGATTAATGACTTCTTGAATGTCGTGTTCAGTTTTCGTATCAATAGAGGATGTTGCTTCATCTAAAATAAGCAGTTTAGGATCAGATAAAATGGCTCTGGCAAAAGATAATAATTGGCGTTGACCAACCGATAATTTCCCCCCACCTTCTCCAACGTTTGTCTGATATTTATCATCAAACATCTCGATAAATTCATCAGCGTAGACCGCTTTCGCAGCCGCAATGACTTCATCATCTGATGCATCCAGACGACCATATCGAATGTTTTCCAAAATCGTTCCGTTAAATAAATGAGGAGTTTGTAATACATATCCAAGGTTGCTGTGTAGCCATCCAATCGAACGATTTTTATAATTCAATCCATCGATTTCAATCGTTCCTTGAGTTGGTTCATAAAATCGACACAATAGATTAACAATGGTAGATTTCCCACTTCCGGTCGCTCCGACCAACGCAACACTCGTTCCAGCTTTTACTTTCAAATTAAACTTTTTCAAAACCACTTCTTGTTCAGTATAGGCAAATCGAACATTTTTAAATTCAACATCCCCTTTTAATGGTTCCCAATTCTCTTTTTTAGGATGAAAAATGTCTCCATATTTTTCAACAACTTCAACACTATCCTGAATGTCTGGGACAGCTTCAATCAACATTAATATCCGCTCTGCAGATGCTTGTGCTTGTTGAAAATCAGCAAGAACACGAGCAATTTGAGCAACGGGTTCAAAATAATTGATGGTATAGCTAATAACCAAATATAGCAATGAGACTGAAGCAATCGCTGCTCCGACAGGTAAGATGATGGCCACTCCTAAATATCCAATAAATACCAATATTGGCAAAATCATTGATGAAAACAAAATTGCTCGAATTGATTGTTTCTTCATTGTCTTAGCTAACTCTTCAAATTCTTGAAAACGAGTATTTTCTAAGACCAACGTCTTAGTCGTTTTACTCCCCATAACTCCCTCATTATAAGCGGCTGTTACTTGAGAATTCGTTTTTCGTACCTCTCGATAAGAAGTCAAAATTTTATCATGAAAATAAGAACTTGATAAATATAGTAAGGGCGTAATTCCTAAAACAATCAACCCTAGTTTCCATTGATAAATGAAAATAGCAGTAAGAATTCCAATCATCGAAAAAAATCCCCATAAAATATCAACAATACCCCACGATAAAATATCAGCAAGTTTACGTGAGTCACTAGTGACTCTGGCAATAATCCATCCCGTAGGGGTTTTATCATAGTATGAGAAAGGAAGTTCTTGTAGCTTAACAAATGCATCTTTACGAACTTCATACCCAATTTCTACTTCGACTTTACCAGCAACACGAATAAAAGCCCAAATACAAAACATAAAAGCAAATGACAAGCCAACATAGAGCAACGCATATCCCAAAATATTATCAAATTCTCGTCTTTGGAAAAATTTTTCTATGGCGCTCTTATTAATAATAGGTGTCATAATATCCAAAAACGCTAAGAAGAACATCATGATGGCTAAGATAATTACTTTTTTCTTTTTTTTCAAGACCATTTTAAAAATCTTTTTCCAAATATTAATCTTTATCTTATCTTTTTTATAATCTATCTCTTCAAAACTATTCATAGAGACTTCACCTCCTCTTTCACGAGATGGATGAATTCATCTTCAAGGGCGCCTTGAATTGCCCATAATGATTGATACAATCCTTCACGATGAGCTAACTCTTTGTGAGTTCCAATGGCAGACACTTTCCCATTTTCTAAAACAATAATTTTATCTGCTTCTTTAGCGGTAGTAATTCGATGCGTAATAATAATAGAAGTTAAATTTTTATTTTCTCTTTTTAACGCATTGCGAATATTGAGATCGGTTTTGGTATCGACTGCACTTAAAGAATCATCAAAAATCATAATGGGTTTATTCATCACTAGCATGCGGGCAATCGCAAGTCGTTGTTTCTGTCCTCCACTGAGAGTAACCCCTTTTTCTCCAACCAACGTATTATATCCTTCTTTGAAGTTTTTAATATCATCATGAACACTAGCAACTTTCGCAATATTTTGTATACGGTCTTCAGGTATTTGATGATCTGCAATACGAATATTTTCAAGAATAGATTTAGCATACAAAAATGGATCTTGAAGAAGAATTCCAACTTGACTTCGAACCCATTTTTTATCTATATCTTTTAGTTCGACTCCATCAAGCAAAATTGATCCACTAGAATATTCCAACATCCGACAAATCAAATTAGCAATAGTTGATTTCCCACTTCCGGTTTTACCGATAATGGCCACAGTTTCTCCTTGTAAAATGGTAAAATTAACTCCACACAGCAAATGTTTTTCTGTATCATCAAACTTAAATGCCACATCACGAAATTCAATATGTCCGGTAATGGGAGGTTTTAGGGTTCCATTAGTCGTGTATTCATTGGGAATAGATAGAATTTCTTCAAGCCGATTACTAGCAACAATCGCACGTCCCATATCTTTAATAATGCGTCCTAAATTTCTAATAGGATAGACAATGGCTCCAATATACATTAGTGAGGCCATGATATCTCCAACAGATACTAATGAACTTTTCGCAAGAAAAATGGCAGTAATAATGGTGATCCCATATTGAAGATTAATGAGACCATCACTAACTCCCCAATACACCGACATCGCATTACTGAAATTAACCGATTCTTCACTATATCTGCGAGACTGCTTATCAAATTTATCGATTTCATAATTTTCATTAGAAAAAGCCTTAACCACTCGAACACCATTCACGTTTTCTTGAAGAACAGTCGTCATACTCGCTTCAGATTCTTCAATCAGTGTGAATTTCCTCTTAATATATTGGAAATAAATGACAGACATTACCAAATTAATAGGAACCACGATTAAAGTCACCCACATCATCGTGGGATTAATAATAGCCATTTGGACAATTCCACCTCCAAATGAACCCAAAATAAAGAATAAACTTGGAAATTGATTGGCCATAAACATCTTAATGGTTTCCACGTCCGACGTACATCGTTGGACCAAATCTCCAGTATCGACATTGGAATGATAAGCAAATGACAAGTTTTGAATATGATTATACAGTTTCGTTCTCATATCATAAGCCATTTTTTCTGCTAAAATGCCTTTTAAAAAACTGTTCATAAATATAAGCCCCGAAGCTCTTAACAATTGGAAGAGAATAAGCGTCCCCGCCACCACAATAATAGCAGTTCCAACATTAGTAAACTGTTCATAAAAATTCGTTAAAAAGGTGGGCAATGTCACTTGACTGGTCGGATTTTCTCCCAAAATGATATCAATCACATATTTAAAAAATTGGGGAACAAATGAATAAGTAATAGGAGCAAGAATAGTCAACAATAAAACTAGTAAAAATAATGGAATATATGGTACAATCCAATGAAATAATTTTTTCATTTGCTCCTCCTTTCACGTGACATCTTCTTCATTCATCTATTATAGCACAATTAACTTTTCCTGAAAAGTCTTTTTTTCTATATTGATAATTATGAATATATAATAATTCAATCCTAATTTTTTATTGACAAAATGATTGACAAATACTATACTATTATCATATAGGAGGATTTTATGGATCATTTTCATATTAAAGAACAATCAAAACAAGCTCTCATTGGCAATCGTCTTATGCTATTTGTTATTCTCGTCATCACGGCTGCCGTTGCTTCTCTTGGGTCTGCTGCTTTAGGCATTGGGTTTTTACTTAGTATTATCATAGAAGCAGGGATATATTTATCCATTCGTCAAATGCTACTAAATAAAAAAGCCATTAGTGTAGAGGTTGCACTCATTGGATATTTTAAAGATTTGGAACATTGTATTAAAATCTTGGTAGTCGGATTCTTGTTCCACTTGCTTGTCGTTGTTGGGTATTTCTTACTGATTATCCCCGGAGTTTACTGGGCATTAAAATATTCTCAAGCGTTATTTATAATGGCTGATCACAAAGAAATGGACATCTTTGATGCTTTCAAAGAAAGCGCAAAAATAATGGAAGGTAAGAAAATGGATTTATTTATTTTCTACATTGGTTTTATTGGTCACTTTTTACTTGGAATCATTACCTTTGGCCTTTATTTCTTATATTTTATTCCTTACTTAAAAACTTGTATCGTAAACTATTATTTATATTTAACACATGCCTACAAAAAAAGCCCAGATCCAGAGGTTATAGAAGCTCAATTTTAATAAAAAGCCTGTCATTAAGACAGGCTTTTTACTACCATATATACGGTCCTTTATAAGATTCTTTATACCACGGAATTTGTTCTTTAAATATGCTTGGATCTCCCGTTGTATAAAGAGTGGTCGTTCCAATTGTAGATGTATTTTTAGCTAATTTTTGATGTAATAATACCTCTGCCAATGCGTCTCCAGTTGGTTTCCCACACTCTACTATATTTTTCCCTGGAAGAGCTTCTTGAATAGCTTGATCTAATAATCCGAAGTGTGTACATCCATAAATAATAGTATCAAAATCTTGATTTTGAAGCAATTTCAAATGATTTGCGACAATATCACGTGTCCTAAGCGAAGAGCGATCAGGGCTTTCAGCCAAAGGAACAAAAGCACTACATCCCAAAGAATATACAGTAGCTTGGGAAAGTATACGCTGATATGCTTCCATTTTAACAGTTAAATCAGTCGCTAAAAGCATGATTTTTTTTGATTTTGACACTTGAAATGCTTTTCTTGCAGTTGGCTCAATCACCCCAATAATTGGAATCGCTGACGCTTGAATCAGTTGATGAGCATTAGCTGTCGCCGTATTGCAAGCAATAATAATTACTTTCACTCCGCGACTAATCATCTCTTTTCCAATTTGATTGACTCGACTAGCCACTTGAGAAGACGACTTAATTCCATAAGGACAATAAGCATGGTCCGCAAGATAGATAAAATCTTCTTGCGGAAACATCGCTTGCAGGGATGACAAAACTGTTAGTCCTCCCACACCTGAATCAAAAACACCAATAGGGCGATTGGTATTATTCATG
Source organism: Bacilli bacterium (assembly GCA_041667425.1). Classification (GTDB taxonomy): domain Bacteria; phylum Bacillota_I; class Bacilli_A; order ML615J-28; family CAG-698; genus JAQVOS01. Next base: position 3,454 of record JBAYFA010000008.1, on the reverse strand, counting down.
ATGATCTTCCATTCGTTCTATAGCTGTAATCAGTCGTGATTTAATCGTATAATCAAGAGCCCCTTTATCTTGAACCAAGACGTGAAGATGAGTGATTTCTCGTTCATTCAAGGTGTCTTCTACTACTTTTTTAATTTGATCTCCATAAAATTCAAGCACAATACTCTCAATTACTATCTCTAAATCTTCTGCTTCTTCAACTGTGATTTTTACATCATTTGATTCAATGGTTCCAGCAATTCCTTTTTTCATTTTTATTCCCTCTTCTATCTATATATTATACTAGAATCTTCCTTGTTTGACAAGAGATGTCAACTAAAATAACCCGTGTCATCCACGGGTTATTTTTAGCACATTTTCATTAAACGAATATAGAATTCAACGGTTTTACGAATCGTTTCAAGAGGAATCTTTTCATTATTTCCATGAATACTTCTACGTTCTTCTAAAGATAAGGGCATCGCTGAAAACCGATATACATAAGGCGAAATACGCCCATAATGACGAGAGTCACTACAAGCAATCATAAGGTAAGGAGATACCAATACATTATCCCATGTCATGCGAATCGCTTTTTCAACGGTTTGATAAGCCAAACAATCCACTTCAGAAACACGAGACGGTTCAAAAGTTTGTATTTTATTCACTTCAATAGAATCATTCTTAATCACATTTTTCAAATAGGCAATGGCTTCATCACTGGTTTCCCCACTCATTAACCGGGAATTAATACCCATTTTCGCAATTGGAGGAATAACATTATTCGCTTTTGACCCTTCCATTTGCGTAAATGCCATCGTAGTACGCATGAGGGCATTGAGTTCTCCCCCGTTTTTCTTACATATGCGATCAAGCAATCTTTCAAATAACCATAAATTAGAAAAAATCATGCGATATAAGAAATTAGATTCACGACCTAATATATCAAACATTCGCTTAGCTGGAATTGATAGATTTCTCGGAAATGGATGAGCTTCAATATTAACACAAGCTTGGGCTAATTCACCAACCACTGTATGTGGTTTAGGACTAGAGGCATGGCCTCCATTAGATTGCAACACCAAATCAATTTCTAACATTCCTTTTTCAGCAATTCCCACGACAGCACATGGCTTTTCTACTCCTGGAAATATGCCTTCAACAATGGCTCCGCCTTCATCAACTACCAATCCTGGAATAATGTTCTGATTTTCGAAATAATCAACAATCATCTCCGCCCCAGTACCAGCTACTTCTTCATTGCCAGCAAAGGCAAAATAAATATCATTCTCAGGAACAAAGCCTTGTTCAATCAATAACTCAGCAGCATTCATGACCCCGTTTAATGTTCCCTTGGTATCCAGCGTTCCCCGCCCCCATAAAAATCCATCTTTAATAAGTCCAGCAAATGGATCAACTTCCCATAATTCTTCATTCACAGGAACAACATCATAATGTGACATTAAAACAGTTGGAGAAGTGGTTGAGTTTTTACCCTTCCACTTATATAAAAGACTTTTATTTCCAAGTTTTGTAAATTCACATGTATTATGTACTAGAGGAAAATTCTTTTGTAACTTCGCTTCAAATTTTAAGAACTCATGCATGTCCTCTTCTTCTTCATTTTTATAAGAAATGGTTTTACATTGAATAAGTTCTTGAAGACTTAATACAGCCGAATCAAGTGGCACTTCTAAAGGTGTCATTTCTAAATCCTCATTTTTACGAGGAACAAATCGAATCGTACGAATCAATATCACCATAAGAACGATAAGGATAATTCCTCCAAGAAAGACTCCAAAATATTCAAGAAACATAAAATATTCAAGAAACATAATTATTCACCTTTCTTTTGATATTTTGTACCAACGATTCCTTTTTTATAAAGGACTCGAGCCACCAAAATTGTAAAAATTGCTCCTACTGGAACCATAATTCCCACAGTACTAGAATTAAGAAATGGAATAAATATAAACAATACCAACATTAAGACCATTGGAAAAATTGCAAGTTTCCAATTTCTAGATATATACACAACTGCCAATCCTCCAAATAAAGCAGGAAGAACATTATTAAAAACAGGAGCAATAGCCTCACTTTGTAAAAATGTTCCTACTGGTTTGATTAACACAATCAATAAGACCCCAATAGCGATAATAAAGGTTGTTACAATGGAAGATATCGCCACAGCAATCGTCGTAATAACTTCTCCTTCTTCTGTCCCTGCTTTCATTTTTGCATTGACCAAAGCGGTCATTGCAACTGGTGCTTTTAAATTCGTGATGTTTCCAGTAACAAATGATAAGTAACTTGCTCCCACACCAATCATCGGAACATAAGTAAATATTTCAATAATTCCAACCGCCCAAAACATCGGAACGACCGCTAAAAAACCATTGAGTAACCCTTTCCAATTGGGTCCTGTCTGATAAATGACCATTAATAAGAAAGGAAAACTAATAATCGCAACCGCCGCAATAAGACCCCACACTTTACCCCATACATGAAGATTATCAATAAATGAACGTTCTTTTTTCATTGTTTTCACCTATCCTACAATCGCCTGAGTAATGGGCAATGCACAAAGCATTGACACAACCATACTAACAGGAATTGCATAATTCTCTAATACTTTCCATTTGGTTAATTTGATGAGAACTCCCATCAATATCATAACTGTTGCTGAAATCAACATAATAAATACGGGAATCCACCCTTCAAGACCGCTTAAAACGTCTGAAAAAATAAATCCTAAGAACGCACTAATCATTCCTACAAACATGGCAGAAACTAATAGTTCAGTCCATTCGTTATTTTTTGTTTTCATTTTATTAATTCCACCTGTGATTGGTTTACACACAAACGGAACAGCAACAATTCCAACAATGATACCAATGGTCATTACAAGAGCAACCGTCACATATTGGCTACCACTGGTAATAACATTTATATCAAGGGCTTCCATCACCGATGCAGCAGATGTGAGTTCATATGTAAGAGCACCAATGACACTTAGTCGTAACCAAGGCAAGACATACCCACCCAAAGCTCCAATCAATACTACAACACCGATTAAAATAGAAATCGCCGGAGCAATCGTAAAGAGTGCCGATCCTGTAATAGTATTCCGAATAATTTGCTTATCAATTCCCATTTTTTTGCCGTTTTGTACAGCCTTTATCAAGAAAAAAAAGGATTGAGCAAGAACAATTAACACGATAATGCCTGCAATAATAACAACAAGCGGCTTATCCATTGTAAAAGTAGTATCTAAAAACAGTCCCATAAATTTTCCTCCATTTTTTTAGTTTTTATTATATCACGATAATTCATCCAATACAACTAATATTAGAATTATTTTTTAAAATATTTCGTTCTTTTCAAGATAAAGACTGATAAAAAGTATTATTCATATTGAAATATTTCCCATCATCGTGTATAGTAAATAATCTTTAGTAACCTAAGCTAGTTGCTT